>NZ_JBPQTK010000003.1:0-112938 GCF_051386315.1 Micromonospora sp. URMC 107 | reverse complement strand
GCCGGTGCGCAGGATCACCACGTCCGCCTCGGGGAGCAGGTCCTGCGCCTCGGTGACCGGCTGCCCGAGCAGCGCCGTCGGGGTGGCGGCCCGGATCCGGGCCATCGCGGCGGCGATCTCGCGCAGGTCGTCCACCCGCACCGAGAGCTGGTCGGTGTGGTGCACGCCGAACTCGGCGGCCAGCTCGTCCAGCCGGTCGGTCAGGGTGCGCCCCCGCGCCTTGAGCCCGGCGGCCAGCTCGGCCACGGTCAGCGCGGCGGTGATGCCGTCCTTGTCGCGTACGTGCTCCGGGGCGACGCAGTAGCCGAGCGCCTCCTCGTAGCCGAAGACCAGCGGCTCAACCCCGCCGCCGGCCCGTACGATCCACTTGAACCCGGTCAGCGTCTCGTCGTAGGGCAGGCCCCGGGCGGCGCACATCGCCCGCAGCAGGGACGACGACACGATCGTGGTGGCGTACAGACCGGTCACGCCGCGCCGCATGAGGTGGTCGGCCAGCAGCACCCCCACCTCGTCGCCGCGCAGCATCCGCCAACCGGGCGGGTTCCCGTCCGGCTGGGCCGGACCGGCGACCTCGCCGCCCGCGCTCGCCGCCGGACCCGTGTCCCGGACGGCCACCGCGCAGCGGTCCGCGTCCGGGTCGTTGGCGATGGCGATGTCCGCGCCGGTCGCCTCGGCCAGCGCGACCAGCCGGTCCACCGCCCCCGGCTCCTCCGGGTTGGGGAAGGAGACGGTCGGGAACGCCGGATCCGGCTCCGCCTGCTCGGGCACCACGCCGGGCACGGGGAAGCCCGCCCGGGCGAACGCCGCGGTGAGCACCGCCGCACCCACCCCGTGCAGCGGCGTGTACGCCACCGCCAGGTCGCGCGACCCGTCCTGGTCGATGACGGCGGTGGCCCGCTCCACGTAGGAGACCACCAGGTCGTCGCCGAGCACCTGCCCGGCCGGCCCGAGCGGCACCTCGGCCAGCGGCCCGACCGACCGGATCGCGGCCTCGATGCCGGCGTCCGCCGGCGGCACGATCTGGGCGCCCGCGCCGAGCGCGCCGCCCAGCTCCGCGCCGAGGTAGACCTTGTAGCCGTTGTCCTGCGGCGGGTTGTGGCTCGCGGTGACCATCACCCCGGCGACCGCCCCGAGGTGGCGCACCGCGTAGGCGAGCACGGGGGTGGGCAGCGGGCGGGGCAGCAGCAGCGCCGGGCGTCCCGCGCCGGTGGCGACCTGGGCGGTCCGCTCGGCGAACTCGCGGGAGCCGTGCCGGGCGTCGTACCCGATCACCAGCGGGCCGGTGCCGCCCTGGGCGGCGAGCCAGCCGACCAGCCCGGCGGCGGCCTGGGTGACCACGGCGAGGTTCATCCCGTTGGGGCCGGCGCGCAGTGGGCCGCGCAGCCCGGCGGTGCCGAAGGTCAGCGGGCCGGCGAACCGGTCGGCCAGCTCCGGGGCGCTCGCCGGCAGGCGGTCGAGCACCGCCCGCAGCTCCTCCCGGCTGGCCGGGTCGGGATCGTCGTCGAGCCAGCGCCGCGCTTGCTCGCGAATGTCGTCGATGTCAGTGGTTTCCGCCGGCATGTCTCTTGATAGCACGCCGGCGGATCACCACCGCGCCTAGCCCGGGGCTCAGCCGGCCTCGGTGAGCTGGAACGACTTCACCATCTCGTCGAAGATCGGCTTGCTGTCGGCGAACTTCGCGTCGGTCGAGGTGAGATAGAACGAGTACACCTTGCCCCCGTGGACCACGCCGCGCCACACGCCGTGCCGCTTGGCCTCGCCCTCGCCACAGGTGTACTCGAACTCGGCCGCCGCCTTGCCGACCCACTGCACCTCGTTCATGGCGAGCTGGGCGTACGGCTTGGCGCAGGACTTGGAGCGGTTCTTCAGGGTGTCCTGGGCGACCTCCGCCCAGCGCATCGAGGTGGTGCGGAAGTCCTCCACCACGATCCGGACCTTGCGGCCCTCGTCCTCCGGGTCGATGTAGTCCACCCAGACGCCGGCGCTCTTGACCTCCCAGCCCTGCGGCACCTTGACCCGTACGCCCTTGCCGGCGTACTCCGTCATCTCGGGCACGCCGGCGGCCGGGGCCTGCGAGGTCGGGGCGGCCTGCGGGACGGTCGGCGCCTCGTCGTCGCCGCCGCTGAACAGGACGACCGCCCCGATCAGCAGCAGCACGGCCAGGCCGCCGGCGGCGGCGAGCTGCATCTTGCGCGGCCAGCCCTTGACCGTGCCGAGGACCTGGTTGCCGACGGCGCCCACCCGACCGGCGAAGCCGCCGCCGGAGCCGGCCGCGCCCGGCGCGGTGGCCGGGGTCGCCCACGCCTGCCCGGTGCCGGGCACCGACCACTGGCCGCCGCCGTACGTCCCGCCGAGCTGCTGGGTCGCCTCGGGCGGCGGTGCGCCGAAGACGGGGGATCCGGCGCTCACCCGCTGGGTGGCCTCCGACGGGGCGCCGAAGGCGGGGACGCCGGTCCCCACCCGCTGGGTCGTCTCCGTCGGACCGCTGAAACCGACCAGGCCGGCGGCGTTGGTCCGCAACTGCTGGGTGGCGTCCGACCCGCCGGGCGTCACCCGCTGGGTCGCCTCGGCGCCGCCGTAGGTGCGGCCGGCCGGCGCGGGCCCGCCCGGCGCCGGCATCGCGCCGGTGGGGGTGTGCAGCGGCCCGGCCAGGGCGTCGGCGCTGGTGTCGTCCATCGCGGCGGGGCTGGCGGGGAGGGCGGCCTGCGCGGGCCGCTCGCCCCGGCGCAGCGCCGCCAGCCGGTCGGTGAGCGACTCGCCGGGGTTGAGCATCGCCCGCCCGCCGATCTGCCCGCTCGGCTTCGGCTGCTCCGCCGGGGCGGCGGGCGGGGCCGGCACCGCCCGGGGGACCGGGACCACGGAGTAGGGATCGGTCATCGAGTTCACCGCGGCGGCGTTGCTGGTCAGCGGGCCGGCGAGCAGCTCGCGCAGCATGGCCCGGGCGGTGTGCACGTCGAGGCGGCGGGCCGGGTCCTTCTCCAGCAGGCCCATCAGCACCCGGGCCAGCGGCCCGCTGCGCTGCGGCGGGGCGGGCGGATCCTCGACCACGGCGTGCATGGTCTCGATCGGGTCGCCCTTGTCGAACGGGGGCCGCCCCTCCACCGCCGTGTAGAGCGTGACGCCCAGCGAGAAGAGGTCGCTCGGCGGGCCGAACTCCTGGCCCATCGCCCGCTCGGGGGAGATGAAGTGCGGCGAGCCGAGCACCATCCCGGGGGTGGTGAGCTGCACGTCCGTGGGCATCCGCGCCACGCCGAAGTCGGTCAGCACGCAGCGCCCGTCGGCGCAGATGAGCACGTTGGCCGGCTTGACGTCGCGGTGCAGCACGCCGATCGCGTGCGCCACCTCGAGCGCACCGAGCAGCGCGATGCCGATCTTGGCGACCACCCGCTGCGCGACCGGCCCGTCCTCGATCACCATGTCGGCGAGGCTGCGGGCGTCGAGCAGCTCCATGACGATCCACGGCCGGCCGCCCTCGGTGACCACGTCGTAGACCTGGACCACGGCCGGGTGCTGGATCGCGGCCGCCGCGCGAGCCTCGCGCAGGGTGCGCTCGTACATGGCGTCGCGGTCGCTCGGGGCCAGCCCCGGGGGCAGGACGACCTCCTTGACGGCCACGTCCCGCCGCAGGAGTGTGTCCGTGGCACGCCACACCGTGCCCATGCCGCCGTTGCCCACCGCCGAACGCAGCGAGTAACGGTCACCGATGGTCGTGCCGGGGGTCGCGCGTCCGTTGGGGGGACTGACTGGTCCGCCGCTCCACGTCGGGATCTGAGTCACAGAAAAGCCACCGGGGGAATTCGAGGGGGGCTGGGACACAACCCCCCTATCTTGCTGGTTCCGACGCCCGATGCGAAACCCGACGCGGCGGACGTTTACCGAACTGGACAGTACGTATCCGAACGTTCACCTCTCGTCGATGCCCGTCGACCCGTCCACCGGTGTGCGGTATCCCTCACCCGCCGACGCCGCCGCGCGTCCTACCATCCGCTAATGAGCGAACCGCGGTCAAGCGAGTCCGGTTTCCCGATCAAGGGCGTCTACACGGCGGCGGACCTTCCGGAGGAACTGGACTCCCGGCTCGGCGGACCGGGCGAGTTCCCGTACGCGCGCGGGGTCTACCCCACCATGTACACCTCCCGCCCCTGGACCATGCGCCAGTACGCCGGCTTCGGCACCGCCACCGAGTCCAACGCGCGGTACCACCAGTTGTTGCGGGCCGGCACGATGGGTCTCTCCGTCGCCTTCGACCTGCCGACGCAGATGGGCTACGACTCCGACGACCCGATCGCGCACGGCGAGGTGGGCAAGGTCGGGGTGGCCATCGACTCGATCGACGACATGCGGCTGCTCTTCGACGGCATCCCGCTGGACAAGGTCTCCACCTCGATGACCATCAACGCGCCCGGCTCGGTGCTGCTCCTGCTCTACCAGCTCGTGGCCGAGGAGAACGGCGTGCCCGGCTCGGCCCTGAACGGCACGATCCAGAACGACATCCTCAAGGAGTACATCGCCCGCGGGACGTACATCTTCCCGCCGAAGCCCTCGCTCCGGCTGGTGGCCGACACCTTCGGCTACTGCCGCAAGGAGGTGCCGAAGTGGAACACCATTTCCATCTCCGGCTACCACATGGCCGAGGCCGGCGCGTCGCCCGCGCAGGAGATCGCGTTCACCCTGGCCAACGGCGTCGAGTACGTCCGGGCCGCGCTGGAGGCCGGGCTGGCCGTGGACGACTTCGCGCCCCGGCTGTCGTTCTTCTTCGTCGCCCGCACCACCCTGCTGGAGGAGGTGGCCAAGTTCCGGGCCGCCCGCCGGATCTGGGCCCGGCTGATGCGCGACGACTTCGGCGCCCGGAACCCGAAGTCCATGATGCTGCGCTTCCACACCCAGACCGCGGGCGTGCAGCTCACCGCCCAGCAGCCCGAGGTCAACCTGGTCCGGGTGGCGGTGCAGGGCCTCGCCGCGGTGCTCGGCGGCACCCAGTCGCTGCACACCAACAGCTTCGACGAGGCGATCGCGCTGCCCACCGAGAAGGCGGCCCGGCTGGCGCTGCGCACCCAGCAGGTGCTGGCGTACGAGACGGACCTGACCGCCACCGTCGACCCGTTCGCCGGCTCGTACGTGGTGGAGGCGATGACCGCCGAGATCGAGGCGGCGGCGACCGAGCTGATGGAGCGGGTGGCCGACCACGGCTCGGCGGTCGACGCCATTGAGGCCGGCTTCCAGAAGCGGGAGATCGAGCAGTCCGCGTACCGGATCGCGCAGGAGATCGACTCCGGCGATCGGGTGGTGGTGGGCCTCAACCGGTTCACCATCGACGAGGAGGAGCCGTACGAGCCGCTGCGGGTCGACCCGACGATCGAGGCGGCGCAGGCGGAGCGGCTGGCCCGGCTGCGCGCCGAGCGCGACGGCGGGGCGGTCGAGCGGGGGCTGGCCGAGCTGCGCGCCGCCGCGGAGGGCACCGGGAACGTGCTCTACCCGATGAAGGAGGCGCTGCGGGCCCGCGCCACCGTGGGCGAGGTCTGCGGCACCCTGCGCCAGGTGTGGGGGCTCTACCGGCCGACCGACCGGTTCTGATCACCCGACCGACGGCCGTCGGCTCTCCCGTCGCGGCGGGGCGGGCGGCCGTCGGCGTCGGCCCGACGGCTCGTCGCCGCCGCGCCGTAACCGGCCGGTCCACCTGCGGGTAACGCCCGGCCCACGGGGCGTTTGCGCTGGTCGCGGGCGTCCGGGCGGAGCGCTACAGTCGGAGGATGCTCCGCCGCCGATCGGCGGCGCAGACGCGCGGAGCGGGCCCCGGCGACGCCGCCGGAAGGGCTCGGCGCGCGGCGCGGCGCGTCGTGGTCCACCGGCCACGGCGTGTGCCGGACGGGTTCGGGGGTATCCCGACCGGGTGGACGCGGACGCACACGGTGTGCGGTTGGTCCGGGACGGAGCGTGTGACCGTCTCGGGTGCCCTTGGTCGGGCGCGGTCGGGTAATTGTCGGAGTGTCAGTTCACCTGACCGACTAATGCGACAATTCGGAACGACGGCTCTCGAGATCGACTTCGATTTCGCGACCGCCGTTCCGGTTACGCGTTGTAGGAGGTGTGGGGCAGATGACGGCGTTCGACCGGGATCTACCTGCTGTCCCGCAGATCTACGAGCGCTCCGAGCAGGGCATACGTGACGCTGCGCGGTCCGATCACTACGGGAACGACGTTGCGCAGCGTCACCGGAGGTCTAGGCTGTCTGCGGTTCCTGATGATCCATCCATCTCTAGCGAACGAGAATTCGACGTGACGAGTGCGTTGACGCTACCCACCGGCAACCAGCTGGCGTCGTCCTGGCCGGAGGCGCCGTCCGGGTCGCAGCCCCTGCCGTTCGAGCTGGACCACCTGCTCGCCCTCCGGGTGCCCGGGCTGATCGCCACCCGTCGCCACATCCACTCGCACCCGGAGCTCTCCGGCGAGGAGTTCGAGACGGCCGCCCTGATCGCCCGGGAGCTCACCCTGGCCGGGCTGAGGCCGCGGCTGCTGCCGAAGGGCAACGGGGTCATCTGCGACATCGACGGCCGCCCCGACGGCCCGGTGGTCGCGCTGCGCGCCGACATCGACGCCCTGCCGCTGACCGACTCGAAGGACGTGCCGTACCGCTCCACGGTGGACGGCGTCTGCCACGCCTGCGGTCACGACGTGCACACCACCGTCATGCTCGGCGTCGGCATGCTGCTGGCCCAGCTCGCCGACCTCGGCGAGCTGCCCGGCCGGGTCCGGCTGATCTTCCAGCCCGCCGAGGAGATCCTGCCCTGCGGCTCGCTGGAGGTGATCGAGGCCGGCGGCCTGGACGACGTGGTGCAGATCTTCGCGCTGCACTGCGACCCCAACCTGCCGGTCGGGCAGATCGGCCTGCGGGTCGGCCCGATCACCGCCGCCGCCGACAACGTCACCGTCCGGCTCACCGGCCCGGGCGGGCACACCGCCCGCCCGCACCTGACGGTCGACCTGGTCGACGCGCTGGGCCGCCTGATCACCGAGGTGCCGGCCCTGGTCAGCCGCCGGGTGCCGGCCAACAGCGGGCTGCTGCTGGTGTTCGGCCACGCCTCGGCCGGCACCCGTTACAACGTCATCCCCTCCGAGGCGTGCGCCTCCGGCACCCTGCGGGTGATGGACCGCGACACCTGGGAGCTGGCCCCCAAGATCGTGGGTCAGGTGGTCCGGGACGTGGTCGCCCCGACCGGGGCCACGGTCGACCTGGAGTACCTGCGGGGCCGCCCGCCGGTGTGCAACGACTCCCGGGCCATCCAGGTGCTGACCGCCGCCACCACCGCCACGCTCGGGCCGGAGGGCGTCGCCGAGACCCCGCAGAGCATGGGCGGCGAGGACTTCTCCTGGTACCTGGAGTACGTCCCCGGCGCGCTCGCCCGGCTGGGCGTCGGCCGCTCCGGCCCGAACGTGGACCTGCACCGGGCCTCGTTCGACGTGGACGAGCGGGCCATCCCGGTCGGCGTACGGCTCATGGTCCAGACCGCGCTGCGGGCACTGGCGGCGGCGCGGTAGCCGGCAGCGGCGCGGCCGGTCCGGCCGGCGTCATCGCCGGCGGCGTCCTGCGCCGCCGCCGGCGCAGCACCAGCAGCAGCACCGTCAGCGGTACGCCGATCGCCAGCAGCCACGGCAGCACCGCACCCAGCACCGTCAGCAGGATGGTCATGGAGGTCAGGAAGACCTTCCAGCCACCCTCGAGCCCCACCAGGAAGCCGACCTCGGTCTCCTCGTCCGCGGTGCTCGCGTCCGGACCGACCAGCGACACGGTGATCGTCGACAGGCTGGTCAGGTCCGCCAGCCGCTCCTTCTTCGCCTCCAGCGACGCCAGGTCCGCCTCGCGGCGGGACAGCTCGTTCTCGAGCGAGACCAGGTCGCTGATCGAGGTGGCCCGGGCCAGCAGCTTGCGGGCGCTCTCCACCCGGGCGCGCTGGGTGATGATCCGCGCGTCCAGGTCGACCATCTGCTCGGTGACGTCCTCGGTGCGGATCTCCCGCCGCTGCTGCCGGCCCAGCTTCGCCAGCTCGTCGACGACGCCGTGGAACTTCGCCGCCGGCACCCGCAGCTCCAGTTCGGCCCGCGCGTCCGCGTCGGCGCTGCGCCGCTGGTCACCGCCGACGAAACCGCCGGCCGCCGTGACCGTGGCGATCGCGCTGCGCGCCGCCTCGTCCACATCGTCCACCTGCACGCGCATCGTGCCGGTGTAGATTATGGAGCGCTGGTCGACCCGCAGGTCCGGCGCGCCGGCGCCGGCGCCCTGCTCGGCCTTGCCCCCGCCCCGCTCCGCCGCGCCGCCCGCCTGGTCCGCCGCGCCCCCGGCCCGGTCCCGATCCGCCGGGGCCGCCGCCGGGGCGCTGTCGGCGTTGTCGCGCGCGTCGCTGCCGCAGCCCGCCAGCGCGAGCAGCGCCACCAGCGCGGCGGCCGTCAGTCGTACGCCCCGACGTCGCCGTTCCCGTCCGTCCATCCCGCCTCCATCGTCCTCGCCCCCGTGCGGGGCGATACCTCAGACGTGACGCGCCACCACGCCGGTTCCGGCAGACTGCGCTGAGGACATCACGATTCGATAATCTTGGAGTCACGATGCAGCTCACCAAGTACGCGCACTCCTGTCTGCGGGTGGAGCACGACGGGGGAGTGCTGGTCATCGACCCGGGGGTGTTCAGCGAGGCGGCGGCGCTCGACGGGGCGGACGCGGTGCTGATCACCCACGAGCACCCCGACCACCTCGACGTCGGGGCGGTCACCCGGCAGCTCGACCGGCGCCGGTTCGTCATCCACGGTCCGGCGTCGCTGGCCGGCACCCTGGGCGACGCCGCCGAGGCGCTCGACGCGGTCCGACCCGGACAGTCGTTCACGGCCGCCGGCGTGCCGGTACGCGCCTACGGCGGGCGGCACGCCGTGATCCACCCCGACATCCCGGTGGTGGACAATCTGGCATACCTGCTGGACGACGTGGTCTACCACCCCGGGGACAGCCTGGTCGTCCCCGAGGACACCCAGGTCGACACGCTCTTCCTGCCGATCCACGCCCCGTGGACGAAGTTCTCCGAGTCGCTGGACTTCCTCCGGGCGGTCGCCCCACGCCGGGCGTACGCGCTGCACGACGGGCTGCTCAACGACAACGGGCTCAACGTGCTCAACGGCAACTTCGCCCGGCTGTCCGAGGTGGACTACCGCCGGCTCGAACCGGGCACCCGGATCGACGCCTGACGGCGATGCCCGGCCCGTCCCGAGAGCTGGTGCACCAGCTCTACACCACCTCCCCGGACCGGTTCGTCGCGATCCGCGACGAGGCCGTCGCCGAGGCCCGCCGCGCCGGCGACCCGAAGACCGCCCGGGAGATCGCCCGGCTGCGCCGGCCCACCGTGGCCGCCTGGCTGGTCAACCTGCTCGCCATCCGCCGCCCCGAGCTGGTCGCCGACCTGGCCCAGCTCGCCGAGGCGCTACGCACCGCCCAACGTGAGCTGCGCGGACCCCGGCTGCGGGAACTCTCCACCCAGCGGCGGGCGGTGGTCGGCGCGCTCGTCGCCGAGGTGCGCAAGCTGGCGGCCGGGGCCGAGGGTGCCCCGTCGGCCGGCAAGCTGCCGCTGGCCGAGGTGGAGGCCACCCTCAACGCCGCGCTCGCCGACACCGCCGTCGCCGAACAGGTCCGCTCCGGCCGGCTGCTCAAGGCCGCCACCTACGCCGGCTTCGGCGAGGTGCCCCGCCCGCAGCTGCGTCTGGTGACCGGTGGGGAGGAGCCGGAACCGGCGCCCCGGCCCGAGCCGGCGGGCAGGCAGCGGCGCGACGCCGACCGGAGCGCGCTCCGCGCCGAGCAGGCGGAACGGGCCGCCCGGGCGGAGCGGGCACGCCGACGGCGGGCGCTGGAGAAGGAACTGGCCAAGGCGCGTACCGACCAGGACCGGGCCGAGGCGGAGCTGGCCGACGCGACGACGACCGAGCGCGACGGCGTCGCGGCCCTGGACGCGATCGAGGCGGAGCTGGCCGAGCTGGAGCGGCGGCGGGCCGTCGCCGAGCAGGACCTGAGCCGGGCGCGGCTGGCGCGGCGCGGGGCGGAACGGATGGTGACGGCCGCGCGTCGCCGCGCCGGCGAGGTCGAGGCGGCGGTGGAGGCCCTCGACGCCGAAGAGGGGGCTGCCGAGTCGGACGGTGGCGCGGCAGACTGACCCCTGTGGACGGACGGGTCGACCGGGGAACGGGCGGATGACGCCGGAACAGGCCGCCGCGGCCAGCAAGCCGGTAGTGCTGGAGCTCGGCGACCTCTTCACCCGCTGCCCGACCACCCTGCGTCGGGCGCGACTGCTCGGCATCTCCGGCTGGGCGTTCTACGTCACCGGGCGGGCCGGCGCCCTCGGCGACGTCCGCGCCGAGACGGTCGCCGCCGCCCTCGGCTTCCTGGCCCCCGACGCGGTCGCCGACGGCTGGGACGCGGCCCGACGGGTCGTCCCGCCGGTCGAGGTGGCCGCCGCCACCCTGGCCGAGTGCTGCCGGTGGGGCGAGGAGCGGCTCGACCCCCTTCCCGGGGTCAGTCGGCTCGCCGCCCTGCTCGGCCGCGCGATCGACGCCGCGGACGCCAGCGGCATGCCGCTTTTCGCCGCCTGGCGGGCCATGCCGGTGCCGGTCCGGACGGCCGGCGCCCGGGCCGCCGTCGGCCTGCGCCTGCTCCGGGAGCACTTCGCCGGGGCGCACCTGATCGCGGTCCGGGCCAGCGGGATGACCCCGCTGGAGGCGGTGCTCGCCGGGCCGGACGGGGAGGCGGGGGCGGTCGCCTGCGGCTGGCTGCCGCCGTACCCGCCGGTCGGGCCGTTGGTTCGGCGGCGGCTCTGGGCCGAGGCGGTGACCGACCGGCTGGCCTCGCCGGCGTTCGCGGCGCTCGGCCCGGCAGACGGCGCCCAGCTGGTGGAACTGCTCATCGCGACCAGGACGCACCTGACCGAGCAGGGCTGAGCCGCCCCGGCCCGGCGTCCGTGGCCCGGCGCCTGGAGTCGCGGCAGCGGTCGGAAAAATCGGCGGCGCCGCCTCGGTCCGCCTGCCAGGATCGCCCCCGTGACTCTCCCCGCCGGCTGGCACGCCCGCCGCCCCACCCTGGACGACGTACCGGCGATCCTCGCGGTGGTGCACGCCGCCGACACGTTCGCCATCGGCCACCCGGACTTCACCGCCGACGACGTGCGCGGCGCGCTGACCGCGCCCAACGTCGACCCGGAGCGGGACTCCTGGGTGGTGACCGGTCCCGACGGCACGCTGGTCGCCTGGGCGATGCTGGACAACCCGACCGGGGCGGGACGGGAGTTCGTCGACGTGTTCGTCGACCCGGACCGGGGCGCGTCGGTGCGGGCGCCGCTGCTGGCCCGGCAGGTGGAGCGGGTGGCCGGGCGGGCCGCGGAGCGTGGCCTGCCGGCCCTGACCGTGCGGTGCCCCGCCTACCCGCCCGAGCGCCGGTGGGTCGAGGAGCTGGTCGCCGCCGGGTTCGGCTTCGTCAAGCGCTACCAGGTCATGAGCCGGTCGCTGACGGGGGTGCCCGGCGAGCCGCCGCCACCGCCGCCCGGGGTGACGGTCCGCCCGCTGCGTCCTGGCGACGAGTCGGAGCTGCGCGACTTCCACCGGGTCTACGACACCGCCTTCCGCGACACCCCCGACTACGAGCCGCTGGCCTACGACCGCTGGCGGGCCCGGATCGCGGCCGACACGGCCTGGGACGAGTGGTTCGTCGCCGAGGTGGACGGGCGGCCCGCGGGCGTCCTCCAGTCCTCCGACCAGGCGCTCGACCGCAACGAGGGCTGGGTAAAGAACCTCGCCGTGCTGCCCGGTCACCGGCGCCGGGGGGTGGGCGCGGCGCTGCTGAGCCACGCGTTCGCCCGGTACGCCGCGAAGGGCCGGGAGTCCGCCGGCCTCGGGGTCGACCTGGCCAACCCGACCGCCCCGCTGTCGCTCTACCTCTCGGTGGGGCTGCGCGAGGTGCGCCGGGTCGACCTGTACGAGTTGGTCGTCCCGGCCGCCGGTGTGTGATTGACGACGCCGACCGGGGCCGGCTGGAGGCCCCGCCCGGCTCCGGAGCAGACTGGGGCCGTGGGATACGCGCTGGGCCGACGATACGGGCTAGGCCGACGCGGTGCCGGTGGGGCGGGACCGCAGCTCGGTGACGTAGTCGTCCGGCGCGCCCGCCTTCTCGGCGGCGTTCGCGATCTCCGAGAGGTACCACGCCGTGGGCAGCCCGCCCTCGTACCCGTCGAAGACGTAGATCCACGCGGTCACGTCGCCGTCGAGGGTCGAGACGCGCACGTGCAGCTTGCGGTACGTGCCGGCGGCCACCCCCTCGAGCTCGTCGAGCTGGGCGGCGTCGTAGGGGTGGATGTCGTAGATCGCCACGAAGACCCGGTCGCCGGGGGACTCGACGACCGTGCTGACCGCACCCTCCCAGCCGATCACGTTCTCGCCCGCGAAGGTGAGTCGCCAGCCTTCCAGCCAGCCGGTGCCCACCATCGGCGAATGCGGACAGTAGGCGCGCATGCGGGCGGGGTCGAGGTTTGAGCCGTAGGCGGCGTGATGACGCACGGCGATGACGATAGCCCGCCCGCCGGGTGGGGGAGAATACGACAGTGCGTGTCGGACGCGTTCGGGAGAAGAAAGTCACTGTGAGCATTCGGTCGGGGGCGGGCACGGTGAGCGCGAGGAGTGCGGCGGAGCGGAGCCCCGCAGCCGCGAACGAAAGGATGGCCCTGTGAGCCGGATCGTGATCATCGGCGGTGGACCGGCCGGTTACGAGGCGGCCCTGGTCGCCGCGCAGCTGGACGCTGATGTCACCGTCGTGGAGGCCGAGGGCGCCGGCGGGGCCTGCGTGCTGTCCGACTGCGTGCCGTCGAAGACCTTCATCGCCAGCTCGGAGGTGGTCACCGGCTACCGGGACACCGAGGAGTTCGGGGTGCACTCCGACGGGCTGGAGGCGGTCACCGTCGACGCCAGCGCGGTGCACGAGCGGGTCAAGCGCCTCGCGCTCGCCCAGTCCGCCGACATCCACGCCAAGCTGGTCAAGGCCGGGGTGAACTTCGTGTCGGGCACCGCGCGGCTCGGCGAGGACACCCTCGGCCACACCCACCGGGTGCTCGTCACCCCGACCGACGGCGGCGAGGAGCAGTCGATCGCCGCGTCGACCGTGCTGGTCGCCACCGGCGCCACCCCGCGCCAGCTGCCCACCGCCGTCCCCGACGGTGAGCGCATCCTGACCTGGCGCCAGGTGTACGACCTGCCGGAGCTGCCCGAGCACCTCGTCGTGGTCGGCTCCGGCGTCACCGGCGCGGAGTTCGCCAGCGCCTACCTGGCCATGGGCGTGCAGGTGACCCTGGTCTCCAGCCGCGACCGGGTGATGCCGCACGAGGACGCCGACGCGGCGATGGCGATCGAGCGGGTCTTCCGCAACCGGGGCATGAGCATCCTGAACAACTCCCGGGCGGACGCGGTCCGGCGCACCGCCGACGGGGTGGAGGTCGAGCTCTCCGACGGCCGCAAGGTGGCCGGCTCGCACGCGCTGATCGCGGTCGGCTCCATCCCCAATACCGCCGACCTGGGCCTGGCCGAGTACGGCGTCGCGCTGGCCCGGGGCGGCTACGTCACCGTCGACCGGGTCTCCCGGACCAACGTGCCCGGCATCTACGCCGCCGGCGACTGCACCGGCGTGCTGCCGTTGGCCAGCGTGGCCGCCATGCAGGGGCGGATCGCGATGTGGCACGCGCTCGGCGAGGCGGTCCGGCCGCTGCGGCTGCGTACCGTCGCGGCGAACGTGTTCACCGACCCGGAGCTGGCCACCGTGGGCGTCTCGCAGGACGAGGTCGACGCGGGCAAGGTGCCGGCCCGGCAGGTCATGCTGCCGCTGGACGGCAACGCCCGCGCCAAGATGGACGGCCTCGCCGACGGCTTCGTCAAGCTCTTCTGCCGCCCGGCCAGCGGCCAGGTGGTGGGCGGCGTGGTGGTGGCGCCGAAGGCGAGCGAGCTGATCCTGCCGATCACCATGGCGGTGGAGAACAACCTCACGGTCAACGAGCTGGCGCAGACGATCACGATCTACCCGAGCCTCTCCGGCTCCATCACGGAGGCCGCCCGCCAGCTCATGCTGCACGAGCTGGAGTGACCCGCCGCAGCAGGGTGAGCGCGACGACGACGAGCATCGCGACCTCGGTGAGGATGAGCAGCCGCTCGACCAGGCCGAGCAGCAGCCGGTCGCCGGGGTAGGCCGACCAGACCATCGCCGCCGCCAGCGCCACGCTGGCCGTGGCGAGGCCGCGTACCCGGCGGCCGGCGGCGTCGGGCAGGCGT
Source organism: Micromonospora sp. URMC 107 (assembly GCF_051386315.1). Lineage (NCBI taxonomy): Bacteria > Bacillati > Actinomycetota > Actinomycetes > Micromonosporales > Micromonosporaceae > Micromonospora > Micromonospora sp. URMC 107. The sequence goes on along the minus strand of NZ_JBPQTK010000003.1, from coordinate 98,610 downwards.
CGGGCGAGCAGCCAGCCGGCGGCCGGCAGCGCCAGGAAGGCGACCACCGAGGCGTACCGGTGGACGTGGGCGGCGGCGTCCATGGGCAGGCCGGGCTCGTTCGTCGGCACCACCGCGGCCAGCAGCAGCCCGCCGACCCAGGCGGCCAGGAGCGCCTCGGCCGCCCGCTTCGGTCCGGCGGCGGCCGGCCGGTGGGCGTGCCAGAGGGCGGGAAGGAGCACGGCGGTGGCCGCCGCGAGCACCACCATCGCGACGTCGATCGCCCCGCCCCGGTCCGAGACGGCGTAGTCGCTGACGGTCAGCGCCCACGGGTCCAGGTCCTCGTTCACCTCGACGTGGCCGATCAGGGCGAGCAGCGCCGCCAGGGCGATCCCGCCGAGGGCCAGCAGTCCACTGTTCCGGGTTCCGCGCATGGCTCAGCCTGTCGCGGAGGGAACCCCAGACGGATCCGGGCCGCCCACCGAGATCGATCCCCGGGACCACCCCTAGGCGGCGCCGCGCGGGCGGTCACTCCGCCCCGGGCGCGTCCGTCCGCACCGGGACGGCGACCGGCACCACCGCGACCGCTTCGGCCGCCCGCCGGGCGCCGACGACGGTCATGGCCAGGCCCGCCGCCGCGAAGCCGGCCGCCGCGACCGCCGCGATCAGCGCCAGCCGCCACGCCGACCCGGTGAGCGCCGTCCCGCCGAGGTGCCCGACCAGCCCGCCGTACGTGGCCCAGCCGAGCGCCGCCAGGCCCTCGTAGAGCAGGAAGAGCCGGTACGGGTACCGGCTGCGGCCGGCCGAGAAGCAGGCCGCCATCCGGCCGCCCGGCACGAAGCGGCAGAGCAGGATCACGAGCGGCCCGGGCCGGCGCAGCCCCTGGGTGACCCGGCTGGCGACGCGCCGGGCCCGGCCCCGCTCGATGTCGCGGGGTGCCCGGCGGTCCGGCGCGCCCCGCCCGAGCAGGTAGCAGGCCAGGTCCCCGACGAAGACCCCGAGCGCGCCGACGGCGATGGTCACCGGCAGGTTCAGCCCGCCGTACACGGTGAGGGCGCCGCCGGTGATCATCACGACCTGGGTGGGGACCACCGGGACGAAGGCGTCCGCGACCAGCAGCGCGAGCAGCGCGAGGTACGCCCAGGCCGGCGACGCGACCTCAGTGAGTAGTTCGGGCACGACTGCCACCTCGCCGGACGGGGCCGATTGCGGGTACCGAGCCTGACGGGTCGTCCGGCGTCACGGGGCGCGACCCTGGCTCGTGGTGACCACCGACACGGCAGGGCCACCGGACACAACGAGCGGACGCACCCGCAGGTGACGGCCCCGCGGACCGTCGAGGGTCGGCGGATCGGAGCGGCCCGGCGTACCGTTGGCGACGCGCGGCCCCACGACCCTCGGGTCCCCCGTTCCTGACGGTCCGGCGCCCCGCCCCCGTGCCGCGCGGCGCGCCGAGCCGTGCTCCCGCCCACGCCGTCCGGGTGCCGGACCGCCGCGGAAAACCGGCTGCGGTCCGCGCGGGCGGGGACGTACCGTCGCCGTATGCGCAGTGCGGTATCCACCACGACGCCGGGAGACCCCGGCGCGCCGTACTGACCTGACCGTCGACGAGGCCCCGGGGCGATCCGCCCCGGGGCCTCGTCGCGTCCGGTGACCGGGTCGCCTCCGGGCCGTACCCGATCAAGGAGCGCGACATGATCGACCACCGCAGACTCGGCCGGGAGCTGGAGCTGTTCGGCTCCGACCCGCTGGCCGGCGCCGGGCTGCCGCTCTGGCTGCCGGCGGGCGCCGCCGCCCGGCACGCCGTCGAGGAGTACGTCCGCGAGCTGGAGCGCCGGGCCGGCTACCGGCACGTGCTCACCCCGCCGCTGGGCAGGCGGGAACTCTTCGAGCTCTCCGGCCATCTCGGCTACTTCGCCGACGACATGTTCCCGCCGATGGCGCTCGGCGCCGACGACGAGTTCGTGCTGCGGCCGGCGCTCTGCCCGCACCACGCCCTGGTGTTCCGGGCCCGGGGCCGCTCCTACCGGGAGCTGCCGCTGCGGATCGCCGAGCTGGGCGGCATGTATCGCGCCGAGCGCTCCGGGGTGCTCGGCGGGCTGTCCCGGGTGCGCGCCATCTCGCTCAACGACGCGCACAACTTCTGCGCGCTGGAGCAGGTGGGCGAGGAGGTCGTCGAGATCCTCCGGCTGATCCGCGAGGCGCACGCCGCGCTCGGCGTACGGCCGGCGGGGTTCCGGCTGTCGCTGCGCGGGCCGGGGGAGAAGTACGTCGGGGACGACGCCCAGTGGGCGCGGGCCGAGGGGCTGCTCCGCGCCGCGCTCGACGGGGTGGCGTTCACCGAGGCCCCGGGGGAGGCCGCGTTCTACGGTCCGAAGATCGACATCCAGGTGCTGGACGCCGCCGGCCGCGAGTTCACCCTCTCCACCGTCCAGCTCGACTTCGACAAGCCGGAGCGGTTCGACCTGTCGTACACCGACGCGTCCGGGGCGCGGCGGCGGCCGGTGATGGTGCACCGGAGCCTCGTCGGCAGCATGGAGCGCCTCTTCGCGTACCTGATCGAGGTGCACGAGGGCGCCTTCCCCGCCTGGTACGCCCCGGTGCAGCTGGTCGTGCTGCCCGTCGGGGACGAGCAGGCCGGGGCGGCGGCCCGGCTCGCCCGCGACGCGCTGGCCGCCGGGCTGCGCGTCGAGGTCGACGGGGCCGGTTCGCTGGGCTCCCGCATCCGCGACGCGGCCCGCGCCCGGGTCCCGTACGCCGCCGTCGTCGGCCCCCGCGAGGCGGCCGAGGGCGCGGTCGCGCTGCGGTTGCGCGGCGGCCGTGCCCTGGACCCGATGCCCGCCGCCGACGCCCTCCGGCTGATCGGCGCGGTGGTGGCCGACCGCGCCCCGACCCTGCTGCCGGCCGGCTGAGCCCGACCCCGACGGCCGCCCGCCCCGCGCCACCGGCGGCCCGCCCCTCACCGGGTGGACCCCTCGAGCGGGGCGGGCTCGGGGTCGGGGTCGGGCTGGAGGGCGGCGGTGAACTGCGACCGGTAGAGGCGGTGGTACGCGCCCCGCGCGGCGAGCAGCTCGTCGTGCGTGCCCTGCTCCACGATCCGGCCGTCCTCCATCATCAGGATCAGGTCGGCGTCGCGGATGGTGGAGAGCCGGTGCGCGATGACGAAGCTCGTCCGGTCCGACCGCAGCGCCGCCATCGCCCGCTGGAGCAGCACCTCGGTGCGGGTGTCCACCGAGCTGGTCGCCTCGTCCAGGATCAGCAGCGACGGCTCGGCGAGGAAGGCCCGGGCGATCGTGATGAGCTGCTTCTCGCCGGCGCTGACGTTGCTGCCCTCCTCGTCGATCACCGTGTCGTAGCCGTCGGGCAGGCTGCGCACGAACCGGTCCACGAACGTCGCCCGGGCCGCGGCGACGATCTCCTCCTCGGTCGCCCCGGGCCGGCCGTACGCGATGTTGTCGCGGATGGTGCCGCCGAAGAGCCAGGTCTCCTGGAGCACCATGCCGATCCGACCGCGCAGGTCGTCGCGGCGCATCGTGGTGACGTCCACCCCGTCGAGCGTGATCCGGCCGGCGTCCAGCTCGTAGAAGCGCATGATCAGGTTGACCAGCGTGGTCTTGCCGGCCCCGGTCGGCCCGACGATGGCCACCGTGTGCCCGGGCTCGGCGACCAGGGAGAGATCCTCGATCAGCGGCTTGTCCGGGGCGTACCGGAAGGAGACGTTCGCGAACTCGACCCGGCCGTGCGGGTCGCGCACCCGGGCCGGCTCGACCGGGTCGGGGCTCTGCTCCTCGGCGTCGAGCACGGCGAAGACCCGCTCGGCGGAGGCCACCCCGGACTGGAGCAGGTTCGCCATCGAGGCGACCTGGGTGAGCGGCTGGGTGAACTGCCGGGAGTACTGGATGAACGCCTGCACGTCGCCGAGGCTCATCGACCCCGACGCCACCCGCAGGCCGCCCACCACGGCGATCGCCACGTAGCTGAGGTTCCCGACGAACATCATCGCCGGCATGATGATCCCGGAGATGAACTGGGCGCCGAAGCTCGCCCGGAACAGCTCCTCGTTCTTCGCGGTGAAGGCGGTTTCCACCTCACGCTGCCGGCCGAAGACCTTGACCAGCTCGTGGCCGGTGAACGCCTCCTCGATCTGGCCGTTCAGCTCGCCGGTGTGCGCCCACTGGGCGATGAACTGCCGCTGCGACCGCTTGGCGATGCTGGTGGTGACGACCACCGAGACCGGGACGGCGACGAGGGCCACCAGGGCGAGCAGGGGCGAGATCCAGAACATCATGGCCAGCACGCCGACCACGGTGAGCAGCGAGGTGAGCAGCTGGCTCAGCGTCTGCTGGAGGCTGGTCGAGATGTTGTCGATGTCGTTGGTGACGCGGCTGAGCAGCTCGCCCCGGGGCTGCCGGTCGAAGTAGGGCAGCGGCAGCCGGTTGAGCTTCTCCTCCACGTCGGCGCGCAGCCGCAGCACCGTGCGCTGCACCACCCCGTTGAGCAGCCAGCCCTGCCACCACATCAGCACGCTGGACGCCAGGTAGAGCCCGAGCGCCAGCAGCAGCACCCGCGCCAGCGCGGCGAAGTCGATGCCCACGCCGGGCACCACGTCCATCCGGGCGAGCATGTCGGCGAAGTTGTCGTTGCCGGCCGCCCGCGCGGCGGCCACCGCCTGGTCGGCGGTGGTGCCCGCCGGCAGCTGCCGGCCGATCACACCCGTGAAGATCAGGTCCGTGGCCCACCCGAGCACCTTCGGCCCGACCACGCCGAGCCCCACGCTGACCACCGCCAGCGCGATCACGGCGACGAGCTGGAGGCGCTGCGGGCGCAGCCGGCCCAGCAGCCGCCGGGCCGAGGGCCCGAAGTTCATCGACCGCTCGGCGGGCATCCCGATGCTCGCGTGCGGACCGCCGCGCTGCCCGCCGGGCGGCAGCCGCGTCGGCGTCCGCGCGTCGGCGGCCGGCTTCTGCTGCGGTACGGCGCTGCCGTGCCTGTCGCTCCGCTCGCTCCGCTCGCTCACGCGACCACCTCCGTGGTGTTCTGCGACGCCACGATCTCGGCGTACGTCGGGCAGGTGAGTAGCAGTTCGTCGTGTCGGCCGATCCCGACCACGCCCCCGTTCTCGAGCACGACGATCTGGTCGGCGCCGACGATGGTGGAGACCCGCTGCGCCACGATCACCACGGCGGCGTCCGAGGTGACGGGGCGCAGCGCCGCCCGCAGCCGCGCGTCGGTGCCGAGGTCGAGCGCGGAGAACGAGTCGTCGAAGAGGTAGATCTCCGGCCGCCGGACCAGGGCCCGCGCGATGGCCAGTCGCTGCCGCTGCCCGCCCGAGACGTTCGTGCCGCCCTGCGCGATCGGCGACTCCAACCCGTCGGGCATCGCCTCGACGAAGTCCCGCGCCTGGGCGATCTCCAGCGCGTCCCAGAGTTCCGCGTCGGTCGCGTCCGGGTTGCCGTAGCGCAGGTTGCTCGCCACGGTCCCGGTGAACAGGTACGGCCGCTGCGGCACCAGCCCGATCCGGCGCCACAGCTCGTCCGGCGCCAGGTCCCGTACGTCGACGCCGTCGACCAGCACCGTGCCGGCGGTCGCGTCGACCAGCCGGGGGACGAGCGACAGCAGGGTGGTCTTGCCCGCGCCGGTGCTGCCGATGACCGCCGTCGTCGTCCCCGGCGTCACCCGGAACGACACGTTGCGCAGCACCGGCTCGGCCGCGCCCGGGTACTGGAACCCGACGTCGCGCAGTTCCAGCTCGCCCCGGGCCGTCACCTCGGTCACGGGGTGGGCGGCGGGCACCACGGAGGAGTCGGTGTCGAGCACCTCGACGATCCGCTCGGCGCAGACCGCCGCGCGCGGCACCATCATCAGCATGAAGGTGGCCATCATGACGGCCATCAGGATCTGCATCAGGTACTGCAGGAAGGCGGTGAGGGAGCCGACCTGGATCGCCCCGGCGTCCACCCGCTGGGCGCCGAACCAGAGCACGGCGACGCTGGAGACGTTGAGCACCAGCATCACCACCGGGAAGATCAACGCCATCAGGCGGCCGATGCGCAGGGCGGTCGCGGTGAGGTCGGCGTTCGCCGTGGCGAAGCGTTCCGTCTCGTACGGCTCCCGGACGAACGCCCGCACCACCCGGATGCCGGTGATCTGCTCGCGCAGCACCCGGTTGACCGTGTCGATGCGGGTCTGCATGAGCCGGAAGCCCGGCACCATCCGCCGGATGACCAGCCACAGGGCGACGGCCAGCACGGGCACGCTGACCAGCATCAGCCAGGAGAGCCCGACGTCCTCGCGCAGCGCCATCACCACGCCGCCGACGCTCATGATGGGCACGGCGACGAGCATCGTGCAGCTCATCAGCACGAGCATCTGCACCTGCTGCACGTCGTTGGTGTTGCGGGTGATCAGCGAGGGCGCGCCGAACCGGGCGACCTCGCGGGCGGAGAAGCGGTTGACGTGCGCGAAGACCGACGACCGGACGTCCCGGCCGAAGGCCATCGCCGCCCGCGCGCCGAGGTAGACGGCCGCGATCGAGCAGACGATCTGGACCAGGCTGACGGCGAGCATCCAGCCGCCGGTGCGCAGGATGTAGTCGGTGTCGCCCCGGGCCACGCCCAGGTCGATGACGTCGGCGTTGAGGCTGGGCAGGTAGAGCGACGCCATCGTGCCGACGAACTGGAGCAGCACCACCGCGGCCAGCGGCCGGTGGTACGGGCGAAGGTGCGTACGCAGCAGCCGGGTCAGCACGTCGGGCCCCCTTCCGGGGCGCCGTGCTCCCCGTTGCCGATGACCTCCAGGAGGAACTCGCGGATCACCGCCGCCTTCGCCGGGTCGGCGTCGACCGAGGTGAGCGGGGCGGCGGAGCGGATCACGGCGGCCAGCGCCTCGACCCGGGCCCGGCCGGCCGGCGTGATTGCGATCTTGACGCTGCGCCGGTCGCTCTTGTCCCGCTGCCGTTCGACGAGGCCCTCGCGGGCGAGGGTGTCGACGATGCCGGTGAGGGTGGCCGGCCGGACGAAGCAGTGCTCGGCGACCGTGCGGTGCGACAGTTCGCCGTGCTCGGCGAGGGTCATCAGCGTGACCATCCCGGCCTGGGTGAGGCCGTGCGCCTCGGCGAGGTAGCGGTTCCACCGCTGCCCGGTGACGTGCCCGGCGACCACGAGCAGTCGCCCGATCGGCACGTCCCGTAGCGTGATCAGTTCCATGGCCGACAGGTTAGCGCCCTGAACGTCAGGCCCCAAACGAAATAGCGGCGGCCACGGCGATGAAGAAGACCTGTTCCACCGTGCGCGGGCCGAGGGGGGTCGCCGGCTTGCCGGCCAGGGTCAGCCCGCGCCGGGCCGCCGAGACGTTCGCCGGGAACATGGCCAGCATCAGCAGGGCCAGCCCGGCCGCGGTCCAGCGGGCGGTCGCCGGCACCAGCAGTCCCGCCGCGCCCACCAGTTCCAGCGCCCCGGTGAGCGTGACCAGCAGGTCGGGTCGGGGCAGGCTGGGCGGCACCATCGCGATCATGTCCGCCCGGTAGGCGGGGGCGAAGTGCGCGACACCGGTCACCACGAACATCAGCGCTAGCCCCACCCGCAGCGCGGGGTGCCAGCCGTCGAGGGCGGCCACGCCGACCAGTCCGGCCAGTCGGGCGAGCGCGGTGCCGACCAGGAGTGCGATCAGCGGAGCCATCCGGTACCTCCTCCGGGGGAACTTGTCGCCGACAAGATTGCGCCCGAGGCGCCATCTTGTCAACAGCAAGATACGATCGCGGCATGACCGGAACGCGCGGCTACCACCACGGCGACCTGCGTCGCGCCCTGCTCGCGGCGGCGGTGCGGGTGATCGAGGAGTCAGGCCCGGCGGCCCTGAGCCTGCGCGACCTGGCCCGCCGGGCGGGCGTCTCGCACGCCGCCCCCGCGCACCACTTCGGCGACAAGTCCGGGCTGCTCACCGCCCTCGCCGCCGAGGGCTTCGAGCTGCTCGCCGAGGCGTTGCACGAGGCCGGCGGCGACCTGCTCGACAGGGGCGTCGCGTACGTCGACTTCGCGGTCGGCCACCGCGCGCACTTCGAGGTGATGTTCCGCCCGGACCTCTACCGGTCCGACGCGGAGGAGCTGGTGACGGCCCGCCAGCGTGCCGGCGACGCGCTGCACTCGGGCGTCGCCGCGCTGCCCGAGGGGCGCCCGACGGCGGCGGACCCGCAGGGCGACGCGCTCGCGGCCTGGTCCATCGTGCACGGCTTCGCCACGCTCTGGCTCTCGGGCGCGCTGCCGCCCCGGGTCGGCGACGACCCCCGATCGGCGGCCCGCGAGGTGATCCACCGCCTCTTCCCGAAGCCGCCCGCGCCGGTCCCGGGCCCGCCGTCACCCGCTGTGCCCTGACGAAGCGGGTCGCCCCGGCCGCCGCCGACGCGGCGTCGTCCACGCGCCCGGTGCCGCGCGGGGCCGGTCACCAGCTGGTGGGCAGCGGCATCCCCTCGGTGTAGCCGGCCGCGCTCTGCACGCCGACCAGGGCCCGCTCGTGGAACTCGGCGAGGTCCCGCGCGCCCGCGTAGGTGAAGGCGCTCCGCACCCCCGCGATGATCTCGTCGATCAGGTCCTCCACGCCGGGGCGGGCCGGGTCCAGGTACATCCGGGCCGAGGAGATGCCCTCCTCGAAGACCGCCTTGCGGGCCCGGTCGTACGCGCTGTCGTCGGCCGTGCGCGCGCTGACCGCCCGCGCCGAGGCCATGCCGAAGCTCTCCTTGTAACGCCGGCCGTCGGCGTCGGTGTAGAGGTCGCCGGGGGACTCGTAGGTGCCGGCGAACCAGGAGCCGATCATCACGTTCGCGGCTCCGGCGGCCAGCGCCAGCGCCACGTCGCGCGGGTGGCGTACGCCGCCGTCGGCCCAGACGTGCCGGCCGAGCTGGCGGGCCGCCGCAGCGCAGTCGAGCACGGCGGAGAACTGCGGCCGGCCCACCCCGGTCATCATCCGGGTGGTGCACATCGCGCCCGGGCCGACGCCGACCTTGACGATGTCGGCTCCCGCCCGCACGAGGTCGCGTACGCCCTCTGCGGTCACCACGTTGCCGGCCGCCACCGGGACCGCCGGGTCCAGCGCGCGCACCGCCCGCAGGGCGGTGATCATCCGTTCCTGGTGGCCGTGCGCGGTGTCCACGACCAGCGTGTCCACCCCCGCCTCCAAAAGCGCCGCCGCCTTGCCGGTCACGTCGCCGTTGATGCCCACCGCGGCGGCGATCCGCAGCCGGCCCCGGTCGTCCACCGCCGGCCGGTAGAGGGTCGCCCGCAGCGCGCCCTGCCGGGTCAGCACCCCGACCAGGCGCCCCTCGGCGTCGACCACCGGGGCGAGGCGGCGCCGGCCCGCCGAGAGCCGGTCGAAGCCGGTACGCGGGTCCGCGTCCGCCGGCACCGTGTGCAGCTCGGTGGACATCACGTGCCGGAGCTGGGCGAAGCGGTCCACGCTGACGGTGTCGGCCTCGGTCACCACGCCGACCGGCCGGCTCTCGTCGTCGATCACCACCACGGCGCCGTGCGACCGCTTCGGCAGCAGGTGGATCGCGTCGCCGACCGTGTCGGTCGGGCCCAGCGTGATCGCGGTGTCGTGCACGAGGTGCCGCCGCTTGACCCAGGCGACGACGTTCGCCACCACCTCGATGGGGATGTCCTGCGGGATGACCGCGATCGCGCCCCGCCGGGCGACCGTCTCGGCCATCCGGCGGCCGGACACCGCCGTCATGTTCGACACCACCAGGGGGATGGTCGTGCCCGTGCCGTCGGTGGTGGCCAGGTCGACGTCGAGCCGCGAGCCCACCTCGGAACGGGCGGGCGCCATGAAGACGTCGTTGTAGGTCAGGTCGTGCGCGGGAGCCGCGCCGTGTAGGAACCGCACCCCGCCATCATTCCCGCCCGCCGGCACCCGCGCCCCCGGCGGTAGCGGAAAACACCCCGGCCGGGCCGTACGCGGCGCCACCCGGTCAGCCCAGCACCAGCCCCACCGCGACCGCGGCCATCACGAGGGCGACCACGCTGTCGACGACCCGCCACGCCACCGGACGGGCCAGCACGGGCGCGAGCCGGTGGGCGGCGGCGCCGAGGGTGGTGAACCAGACCACGCTGGCGAGCGCCGCGCCCGCGCCGAAGACCCAGTGGTGCGGGTGCTGGCGGGCCACCCCGCCGAGCAGGAGGACGGTGTCGAGGTACACGTGCGGGTTGAGGTAGGTGAAGGCGAGGCAGGCCAGCACCGTCGCCCCGAGCGTGGCCGGCGGTCGGTCGGCGGGCGAGAGCGCGCCGGGGCGCAGCGCGCGGCGGGCCGCCAGCACGGCGTACCCGAGCAGGAACGCGGCGCCCAGCCAGCGGGCGGCGGCCAGGGCGGCGGGGTGTTCCGCCAGGGCGCCGCCCATCCCGGCGATCCCGACGCCGATGAGCAGCGCGTCGGAGCCGGCGCAGACGACGATCACGGGCACCACGTGCTCGCGGCGCAGGCCCTGCCGCAGGACGAAGGCGTTCTGCGCGCCGATGGCCGCGATCAGCGCGATCGCCAGGGAGAAGCCGGCGGCGGCGGAACCGGCCGGGGAGCTGCTGAGGATGTCGGGCACGACTCGACGCTACGAGGCGCGGCCGATGCAGCCCAGCTAAAGATTCTCATGGCGGATAAGCTGGGCTTCATCATGCTCGACACCACGCAGCTCCGGACGTTCGCCGCGGTGGTCCGCGAGGGCAGCTTCGAGGCGGCCGCGCACGCCCTGCACGTCACGCCGTCGGCCGTCAGCCAACGGATGAAGGCGTTGGAGCAGGCCGTCGGGCAGGTGCTGGTCCGCCGGACGAAGCCGTGCCGGGCCACCGACGCGGGCCGGCCGCTGCTGCGGCTGGCCGGGCAGGTGGCCCTGCTGGAGCGGGAGGCGCTGGACGCCGCGCGCCCGCCGACGACGGGCGGTGCCGCCCCCACCCGGGTGACCGTCGTGGCGAACGGGGACTCGCTCGGCACCTGGTTCGTCGGCGCGCTGGCGCGGCTGCCCGCCGAGCTGGCGCTCCTGTTCGACGTACGCCGCGACGACGAGGACCACACGGCGGAGCTGATCCGCGACGGCACCGCGATGGCGGCGGTGACCGCCCAGCGCGAGGCCGTCCAGGGCTGCCGGGTGGAGCGGCTGGGCGCCATGCGGTACGTCGCGCTGGCCCGGACCGAGTTCGCGGCCCGCCACTTTCCCGACGGTCTCACCGAGGCGGCCCTCGCGACGGCGCCGGTGCTGGCCTTCGACCGCAAGGACCAGCTCCAGCAGAGGTTCGCCCGCACCGTGACCCGGCGACGGATCGACCCGCCCGTCCACTACGTGCCGTCCTTCGACGGCTTCAACGAGGCCGTGCGGCTGGGGTTGGGCTGGGGGATGGTCCCCGAGCGGTTCGCCCGTGCCGACATCGCGGCCGGCCGCTGCGTCGACCTCGGCGCCGGGCGCCACCTGGACCGGCCGCTGTACTGGCAGCACTGGCGGGTGGACTCGACCACGCTGGACGCGCTGACCGTCGCCGTCCGCGCGGTCGCCGCCACCGAGCTGCGCTGACCCCCGCGCCGACCGGGCAGGGTCAGGCGATCGTGCAGATCGCCGCGCCGGCGGTGATGACGGCGCCGACCTCGGCCGCGAGGCCGCTGACCGTGCCCGCCTTGTGGGCGTGCAGCGGCTGCTCCATCTTCATCGCCTCCAGCACCACGACCAGGTCACCCTCGGCGACGGTGTCGCCGTCGGCGACCGCGATCTTGACGATGGTGCCCTGCATCGGGGAGGTGAGCGCGTCGCCGCTGACCGCGACGCCGGCCTTGGCCCCGCCGCCCCGGCGGACCGGCTTGCGTGCGGCGGGCGCGGCGGCCGTACCCCCGCCGAGGCCGGCCGGGAGGCTGACCTCCAGCCGCTTGCCGCCGACCTCGACCACGACGGTCTCGCGCTCGGCCGGCGCGTCGGCGGGGCCGGCGGCGGCGGTGAACGGCGGGACGGTGTTGTCGAACTCGGTCTCGATCCACCGGGTGTGCACGGTGAACGGCTCGGCGGTGAAGGCCTCGTCGCGGACCACCAGCCGGTGGAACGGCAGCGCGGTGGCCATGCCCTCGACGACCATCTCGTCCAGGGCGCGGCGGGCGCGCTCCAGCGCCTCGGTACGCGTCTCGCCGCTGACGATCACCTTGGCCAGCAGCGAGTCGAAGTTGCCGCCGATCACGTCGCCGGCGGAGATGCCGGTGTCCACCCGGACGCCGGGACCGGAGGGCAGCCGCAGCGCCGTGACCGTGCCGGGGGCGGGCAGGAAGCTGCGGCCCGGGTCCTCGCCGTTGATCCGGAACTCGATGGAGTGCCCGCGCGGCGTCGGGTCCTCGGTGAACCGCAGCTTCTCGCCGTCGGCGATCCGGAACTGCTCGCGGACCAGGTCGATGCCGGCGGTCTCCTCGGTGACCGGGTGCTCGACCTGGAGGCGCGTGTTGACCTCCAGGAAGGAGATGGTGCCGTCGGCGCCGACCAGGTATTCCACTGTGCCGGCGCCGTGGTAGCCGGCCTCCCGGCAGATCGCCTTGGCGCTGTCGTGGATCTGGGCGCGCTGCGCGTCGGTGAGGAACGGCGCGGGGGCCTCCTCGACCAGCTTCTGGTGCCGGCGCTGGAGCGAGCAGTCCCGCGTGCCGACCACGATCACGTTGCCGTGCCGGTCGGCCAGCACCTGCGCCTCGACGTGGCGGGGCTGGTCCAGGTAGCGCTCGACGAAGCACTCGCCCCGGCCGAACGCGGCGACCGCCTCGCGGGTGGCCGACTCGAACAGGTGCGGGATCTCCTCCATGGTCCGGGCCACCTTGAGCCCGCGCCCGCCGCCGCCGAAGGCGGCCTTGATGGCGACCGGCAGGCCGTGGTCGACGGCGAACGCCATCACCTCGTCGGGGCTGCCGACCGGGTCGGGGGTGCCGGGCACCAGGGGCGCGCCGGCGCGCTGGGCGATGTGCCGGGCGGTGACCTTGTCGCCGAGGTCCCGGATCGCCTGCGGGGTGGGGCCGATCCAGGTCAGCCCGGCGTCGATGACGGCCTGGGCGAAGTCGGCGTTCTCGGAGAGGAAGCCGTAGCCGGGGTGGACCGCGTCGGCATCGGCCTTCGCGGCGACCTCCAGCAGCTTGTCGATCCGCAGGTACGTCTCGGCGGCGGTGTCCCCGCCGAGCGCGTACGCCTCGTCGGCCAGCGTGGCGTGCAGGGCGTCCCGGTCGGAGTCCGCGTAGACGGCGACGCTGCCGAGGCCGGCGTCGCGACAGGCGCGGATGACGCGGACGGCGATCTCGCCGCGGTTGGCGATGAGTACCTTGCGCACCTTGCTGGCTCCTCCCGGAGGGTCACTGACCGGGAGTGTATCGGCCACCGTGGCGGCCCTAACGATCGCTCAGTGTGGGATGCCGCACTGTTCCCCGCGCCCTAGTCAAATTTGCTTATTACGCTCGTCCGGTGTCTGCCACGCGAATGATGATCCTGGGCCTGGTGCGCTGGATGCAGCCCGTGCACGGCTACGACGTGCGCCGCGAGCTGCTCAGTTGGAGCGCCGACAAGTGGGCGAACGTGCAGCCCGGATCGATCTACCACGCCCTGCGCAAGCTGACGCAGGAAGGGCTGTTGCGCGAGGTGGCCACCGAGCAGGTGGGCGCCCGTCCGGCCCGCACCACGTACGAGGTCACCCCGAAGGGGGAGGAGGAGTTCGAGTCGCTGCTGCGCGGCCTGTGGTGGCAGCTGCACGAGCCGCCGGACCCGTTCGCGGCGGCGTTCTCCTTCCTGCCCGCGATGCCGCGCGAGGAGGCGGCGGCTGCCCTGCGCAACCGGGCGAACCTGCTGCGCGCCGGTGTCGAGTGGATGCGTACGTCGTTGAGTTCTGGCTGGATGCGTGAGACCAAGCCGGTGCACGTGGGGTGGATGTTCGAGCTCTGGACGGCCCGCTCCGAGGCGGAGATCTCCTGGTGCGAGCGGATCGCGGAACGGATCGAGTCGGGGGTGTCGTACCTGCCCGAGGGGATGGAGCGGGCGCACGGGTGGGAGGGCTGGGAGGAGCGGCTGCCGCCCCGGCCGTCGCCGGGACCGTCGGTGGAAGAATAATCAACGTTGACCATAAGAGCTATATCGCGTTAGCCTGCCCGGGACGCCACGGGGGAGCCTGCCGTCCGGCCTCGTCTCCGAGGGACAGACAGGTGGCCGGTGGCACCGGCCCGGACGACCAGGAGCAGAGATGATCGAGACCAGAGGGCTGCGGAAGTCGTTCCGCTCCCGGGAGGGTCGCCAGACGAAGACCGTCGACGCGGTGCGCGGCGTCGACCTCGAGGTCGCCGAGGGGGAGATCTTCGGTTTCCTCGGCCCCAACGGCGCCGGCAAGACCACCACCCTGCGGATGCTGGCCACGCTGATCGAGCCGGACGGCGGCGAGGCCACCGTCGCCGGGGCCGACCTGCGCCGGGACCCGGCCGAGGTGCGTCGCCGCATCGGCTACGTCGCCCAGGGCGGCAGCACCTGGGACGAGTCCACCGCCCGGGAGGAACTCGTCCTGCACGCCCGGATGTACGGCATCGGCAAGGCCGACGCGCTCCGGCGGGCCGCCCGCGCCCTCGACGCCTTCCAGCTCACCGAGTACGCCGACCGCAAGTGCAAGACCTACTCCGGCGGTCAGCGGCGGCGGGTGGAGATCGCCCTCGGCATCATCCACGAGCCGAGGATCGTCTTCCTGGACGAGCCGACGACGGGCCTCGACCCGCAGAGCCGGGCGCACATGTGGGACGAGATCCGCCGGCTGCGGTCCGACGGCATGACCGTCTTCATCACCACCCACTACCTGGAGGAGGCCGACGCGCTCTGCGACCGGATCGCGATCACGGATCACGGCGAGGTGGTCGCGGAGGGCACCCCGGCCGACCTGAAGCGCGAGATCTCCGGCGACGTCGTGCTGGTCGGGCTGGCCGCCGCGGCCACCCCGCAGGCCGCGCAGCTGCTCGACGGCGAGCCCTACGTCAACAAGCTGGAGACCGTCGAGGAGGGCGGGCTGCGGCTCTACGTCGACGAGGGGGCGACCGCCATCCCGCAGATCCTGCGTCGCGTCGACACCGCCGGCCTCGGGCTCGACTCCATCGAGCTGCACCGGCCCAGCCTCGACGACGTCTTCCTCACCAAGACCGGCCGCTCGCTGCGCGAGTCCTGATCCGGAGACCGGAGAGACCTCATGAAACTCGCCCGTGACACCTGGCTGATCTTCCAGCGCCAGCTCCAACTGCTGCTGCGCAACCCCGTCTGGGTCTTCGTCGGCGTCTTCCAGCCGGTGATGTACCTGCTGCTCTTCGCCCCGCTGCTCAAGCCGGCGCTGAACGCGCCCACCCAGGCGGAGGCCTACAAGATCTTCGTACCGGGCCTGCTGGTGCTGCTGGCCATCTTCGGTGGCCTGTTCCAGGGCTTCGGCCTGATCGCCGAGCTGCGCGCCGGGGTCATCGAACGCTCCCGGGTCACCCCGGTCAGCCGCCTCGCCCTGCTGCTCGGCCGCTCGCTGCGCGACGTGGTGTCGCTCATCGTGCAGGCGGTCATCATCACCCTGCTCGCGCTCCTGTTCGACCTGCGCGTCTCCCTCGGCGACCTGCTGCTGGCGTACCTCATGCTCGCCCTGATCGCGCTGATGACCTCGGCCGTCTCCTACGGCATCGCGCTCAAGGTCAAGAGCGAGGACGCGCTGGCCCCGCTGATGAACACCGTGGCGCAGCCCGTGCTGCTGCTCTCCGGCATCCTGCTGCCGCTGACCTTCGCGCCGGGCTGGCTCCAGGGCATCGCCGAGTGGAACCCGTTCTCCTGGGCGGTCGACGGCACCCGGGCCCTCTTCGCCGGCGACCTCGGCGACGACAGGGTCTGGCAGGGCCTCGGCATCATCGCGATCCTCGCCGCCGCCGGCGTCGTCTGGGCCGCCCGGCAGTTCGCCCGCAGCGTCCGCTGAGCGGAGCGCTCCCTTCCTGGCGGCGGGGAGAGTTGCCTCTCACCAGGGGCGGGGCGCGGGCCCGACGCTTGTAGCGTGTGGCCGGTGCCCCGCCTCACCCGTGACCGGCTCACCTGGCTGACCTACGCCCAGCTCGGGCTGTGGGGCTTCTTCCTCTACGGCTTCGGCCCGGTCGTGCCGCTGCTGCGTGACGAACAGGGCACCTCGGCCGCCGTCGCCGGCCTGCACAGCACCGGCATCGCCGTGGGCGCGCTGGCCGGCGGGGCGCTCTTCGCGCCCCTGGCCCGCCGGCTCGGCCGGGGTCGGGCGATCTGGACCGGGCTGGCGGGCGTGGCGGCCGGCGTCGCCGCCCTGGGCCTCGTCCGCGCCCTGCCCGCCACGATCACCGCCGTCGCGGTGATCGCCACCTTCGGCATGCTGGTGATCAGCGGCGTGTCCGTGGTGCTCACCGACAGGCACGGCGTGGGCGCGCCGGCCGCGCTGACCGAGGCCAATGCCGTCTGTGCCGGTGCCGGCATCCTCGCCCCGCTGGTCATCGGCGCCAGCGTGGACGCCGGGTGGGGCTGGCGACCGGCGATGGCCGTCGAGATCGGCCTGATCGCGCTGGTCGCGCTCGCCGCCCTGACCTTCCGCGTACGCCTGCCGCGGCCCGCCCCCGCTGCCGCGGCTCCCGGTACCCCGCCGGCCAGCGCCCGGCCCGCCGCCGGCCCGACGGCCCCCGCCGCCGCCGACCTGACGGTCCCTGCCGCTGCCGGTCCGACGGTCCCCGCCGACGGCCCGACGGTCCCCGCCGCCGCCGAGCTCGGCTCGGCCAGGGGCGGCGGCGCGACTGCCGGCCTCGGCTCGGTCACGGGCGCGGGCGCGCCTTCCGACGCCCACCGGTCGAGCCGGCGGCTGCCGGCGGCGTACTGGATCGCCTGGGTGCTCATGGCGGTCACCGGCTCGATCGAGGTCTGCCTGTCGCTCTGGACGGCCGACGTGCTCCGCTCGCACGCCGGGATGGTGGCCGGCACCGCCTCGGCCGCCGTCGCCGCGATCGTCTGCGGGATGTTCGTGGGCCGGCTCGTCGGGGGCCGGTTCGCCCTGCGGTACCGGCCCGTGCCGCTGCTGCTGGCCGCGCTGGGCGTGTCGCTGGCCGGGTTCGCGATCTTCTGGATCGCGCCGGTCGGCTGGCTCGCCGTCACCGGCCTGGTCGTCCTCGGCCTCGGCAACGCCCTGCACTATCCGCTGGCGATCTCGATCGCGCTCGCCGTCGCCGGGCCGGCCGCGGACCGGGCGGCCGGCTGGGCTTCGTACTCGATGGGGGTCGGCTTCGGGATCGCGCCGGTCGCGCTCGGCTGGGTGGCCGACGGCGTCGGACCGCACCTGGCCTTCCTGCTGCTGCCCGGCTTCATCGCGGCGGCCGCGCTGCTCGCCGCCCGCCTGGGCCGCGCCCTGCGCCCGGCTCCCGCCGAGGTCCGGTCCCCGGCCCCCGCCTGACCCCGACCGGCGCCTCCCTCGAACCCCGATACGCCGCCCCGGACCTTGGTACGCCTCCCTTGGATCTTGGTACGGAACCGCCCTTCCGGGGGCCGTTGCGTACCAAGACCGCGTAGGGCTGTGCTCTGCGGTGGGTGGTCAGTGCACCCGGGCCAGGGTCAGGCCGTCGGCGATCGGGAGCATCACCGCGTCGACCCGGACGTCGGCGAGCACCTCGTCGTTGAACGCCGCGATGGCCCGGTCGTCGGCGTTCTGCGGGGCGATGACCCGGCCACCGCGCAACACGTTGTCGACCGCGATCATCCCGCCGGGACGCATCCGGGGCACCAGCTCCGCCCAGTAGATCGGGTAGCCGGTCTTGTCGGCGTCGATGAACGCGAAGTCCAGGTAGCGCTCGTGGGGCAGCTCGCGCAGCGTGTCTCCGGCCGGGCCGATGCGCAGCTCGATCCGGTCGTCCACGCTGGCGCGGGCCCAGTACCGCCGGGCGATGCCGGTGAACTCCTCCGAGATGTCGAAGCAGGTCAGCCGCCCGCCCTCCGGCAGCCCGCGCGCGATCGCCAGCGACGAGAGGCCCGTGAACGTGCCCACCTCGACGGCCTGCCGCACCCCGAGCAGCCGGGTGAGGAAGGTCAGGAAGGCGGCCTGCTCCGGCGCGACCTGCATCTGCGCGTCGTTCGGCAGGGCCGCGCGCGTCTCCTCGGCCAGGTCCCGCATGATCTCGTCCGGCGGCGCACCGTGCGCGACCAGGTACGCGTGCAGCTCCGACGTGAGCGGGATCGACTTGGTGGTCATGAACGGACGCTAGCCGAGCGGCTCGACCGTCTGGTTGCCGGGCGCGACCTTCGTCCACAGATCGGTGATCCGCAGGTCCAGCTCGGCGAGAAGGCGACGCAGCATCGGCAGGGAGAGCCCGATGACCGTGCTCGGATCACCCTCGATCCGCTGCACGAACGGCCCGCCCAGCCCGTCGATCGTGAAGGCGCCCGCCACGGCCAGCGGCTCGCCGGTACCCACGTACGTGGCGATCTCGTCGTCGCTGACGTCGGCGAAGTGCACGACGGTGGAGGCGACCGCCTCGGCCCGCCGCCCCGCCTCGACGTCGATCAGGCAGTGCCCGCTGTGCAGCACGCCGCTGCGCCCGCGCATCCGCTCCCAGCGCCGGGTGGCGTCCGCCGCGTCGGCCGGCTTGCCGAGGATCTCCCCGTCGAAGGCCAACACCGAGTCGCACCCGATCACCAACGTCCGCTGGTCGTCGATCGGCCGCAGCCGGGTGAGTACCGCCTGAGCCTTCATCCGGGCCAGTTCCAGACAGAGTTCCTCGGCCCGCTCGGTGACCACGAGGGACTCGTCTACGCCGCTGACCAGCACGTCCGGTTCGACCCCGGCGGCTTGGAGAATCTTGCGGCGGGCGGGGCTCGCCGAGGCGAGCACGAGGCGGAGCGGCATGGATTTCGGCACGGCGCCGACGTTACCGGCTGACCGGGACGACGACGTCTCGGGTGGGACGTGTCCACCCTTGCCCGCCCGTCTCCGTCGGTCGAGTTGCTCAGCGACTGATGCGGGGCGGCGGGTCGTCGCCACGACGCCGCCGACGGGCGATGAAAGTCCACGCGCCACCGGCAGCCACGATCACGCCGAGGGTGACCAGGCCGCGGGTCGTCGCCCCGCCGTCCCCGTCGCCCGCCGGCTCCGCTACCGCCGTCGTGGTCGAGGCGGCGGGGGCGCTCGCCGTCGCGGAACCGAAACCCAGCGGCGGTACGTCAGCCGTCAACGCCGCCACCAGGTCGATGACACCGTGGCCGTACTCGTCGTCCCGCCCCGGCGCGCCCTTGTCGATCGCGGTGGCGGTGAGCCTGTGCGCCACCTCGGAGGCAGGCAGGTACGGATACTTGGACCGAATCAACGCTGCCGCCCCCGCGACGATGGCAGTGGAGTCCGAGGTCCCCGTGCCTTTTCGATATTTGCCGTCAATGCTCGTGCTGTAAATATCGACCGCCGGAGCAGTGAGGTCAACTTCCGTGCCTGTTACCGATATCGGTGCATGCCGTCCGGCTTGGTCTATGCCGCCAACCGCAATCACCCCAGGCTCCCGGGCGGGGTATGCAACGGTCCTGTCAGTCGGGATGTTACCTGATCCGGCAACGACTACAACGTCGAGCGCAAGCGCTTTTTTGACCGCCTGCGTAAGGCGAGGGCTTGTGTCGCCTCCACTGGATATGCTGATCACATCTGCGCCTTTGGAGACCGCGAACTCTATTCCTAAGGCCAAATCGTCGGCGTCGCCAAGATTGTTGGCCGAAGACGACATGATCGGAAGAATTTTAGCTTTAGGGGCGATGCCAAGCGCACCTGCATTTGAGGACCGACCGTGCGCGGCGATCAACCCTGCCATTCCGGTGCCGTGTCCATTCCGGTCCTGTTGACCGCTGCCGCTTCCACCAGGGATGACGTCTGTCCCCACGAGCAAATTCTTGTGGAGGTCGGGATGCGGATCAACGCCGGTGTCTGGTACGGCGACGATGACACCCTCTCCGCGAGTTACTTGATGCGCCTGGTCTACCTTCAGATAGCGCAGGTGCCACTGGTCGCCTCGGATGCGGTCGACACCGTGTGGCTGCTGTGGGCGATCCGAAATGACGTTTCCTGCGGCAGGATAGGCTGACATAGCCACACTTAGCGTTAGCGTGCCGAGAGCTGCACGAAGCTTCACCTGTTGAAGCCGATGGCCGGCCCTGGGTCGATTGGTCCCTCCTCGTCAGGTGGGCCTACGACTGGGGGAACTCCCTGATCTGTCTCCCATGGGTGGTCCGGATCCCAGCGACGTGGTTCCTCGGTATCCCTACGTCGTCCGCCCCGCGCAGATGTACCGTTCGGGCTGCCTATTCCTACCGCACCCCCGTGCGGAGTGCCGCCGATTGGGGGCATGCCGTGATTCCCCCCGAAACCCCGGCCTCCACCAGGTCGGGAGCCTGCTCCGCCTGTCGGTGCGGTGCCCGCGCCGCCGCCGCCGATCACGCCCCCGATTGGATTCACCCGCCGCGGTTGATTGTTAACCGTCCCGGGGTGACCGAACCCCGTTCCGGGCGCTCCGATCATGCCACTAGATGGCATAGGCCGGCCTGAAGGTGGTTGCACCTGGTGGGCTTGGTTGCCAGTGCCGTTGGAGATGGGTCGGCCCAAGGTGCCATGTTGCGGCGTTGTTGCGCTGGGTCGACTAACCCCTGTGGACAACGGAGGAATCCCTGCGCCGCCTGGATAGGGATTCGGCGGTGCGGGCGGCGTAGTCGGTGGCAGTCCGGGGCTGGCGGGCGCCGGTGTCAGACCAGAGCCGACACCGCCCAGAACGGGACCCATTCCCGGCGCGGTGGGGGCTTGGACGGCTCGAACAGGTCCGGACGTTCGGCTAAGCGATGGTGTACCGGTTGACGTTGTCACCGGTAGCGGGACGATCGGTGGAATAGTGGGTGCGATCCCGCCGCCGTATACGTCTCCGGATCCAGGGTCAATCCCGGGCCGTGGTGGCCTGATAGGTGGCGGCTGACGGAGCATTACTTGGGCGTGTTGGAGTTCGCCGCTGAGGCCGTACATGATGCCGCGCGCCTGGACGTTGAGTCGTTCCAGGTCGGCGTCCGTGACCGGGCGGTCGGGGACCCGGCTGCCCATGGCCGCCTTCGGGTCGGCGAGCGTCGCCTCGTATGTCTGCTTCTCCTGGACCTTGACGGCGTACGCCTCGTAGATCTTCTTGAGCTCCTCGCGGGTGGCGCCGATCGCCTGCGTGGCGGCGGAGAGCACGGTGTAGTTGGCGCTCGCGGCGTCGTGCGTGCGCTGCACCTTCTCGATCAGCTCGTCCAGCTCGCGGATGTAGGCCCGGGCGGCCTCGTTGGTTCCCGGGGGCCATGCCTCCGCCAGCCCTCGGCGGTATTCCTGGAGGCGGCTCAGGTGGGCGCGGGAGAGGTCGCAGACCTTGCGCCAGCCGGCGACCTGCTTCCAGTGGTTGGTGGTGTCGTGGTCCTGGAGGCAGGCCCACATGTTGGCGACGTCCATCAGCCGCCAGTCGGTGAGGGCGGACGTGCGGCCGCCGGTGCCCCGCTCGATCACGGCAGCACCACCGGCCTCTGCCCCTGCCCCGGCACGGCCTCCGGCCCGGTGGGATCGGGCAGCACCGGCGCCGCGCCGCGGGGCGCTGCGGCGGCCGGGTTGGCGAGGGCCCGCTCGACGTCGGTCACCCGCGCGGAGGCGAAGGCGTCGGACCCGGTGTAGTTGGTGGCGACGGTGCCGGCGGCGACGGCCAGGTGGCCGGTGGCGTCGCGGACGCCCCAGACCATGTCGGCGGTGGCCTGCTGGGTCTCGTGGTGCGCGCGCAGGAAGTTGACCAGCTCGATGAACGCGTCGGCCGGGTTGGGCACTGGTGCGGTCATGTCCTCGGCGATGTACGACAGGTGCGGGGCGTAGTTGCGTTCCACCTCGGCCTGGAGCTTGTCGGCGAACTCGCGGAGCTGGCGGATGTCCGCCTCGATGCCGCCGTAGCCGCGGAGCCAGGACGCTGGACCGTCCTCCTCGGGGATCATCGGCCCTCCCTACCCGTCACTGCGCCGTTTCCCTGAGTGAGATTAATGGTTCCCCGGGCCCGTCGGCAGCCCCGCCCCGGCACCAGCGGCCGCCCCGCGCGCGTGCAGGGGCGCCGAGCTGCGGTGATCCGTACGGAAATGGTCAGCGGGGCAGGCCGGACGCCCGCCAGGCGCCGGGGCCGGCGGTCGCCGCTGCGGCGGGCCGGCCGGAGCGCGCCCAGGCGGACGCGGCGACCGGAGGGGGCGCGGCGACCGGGCGGGACCGTACGACGATCGCGCCCACCAGCGCGGCCAGTTCCTCGGCGGTGGGGACCCCGCGGACGACCCGGAACAGCGGCTCTTCGGCAGACATGGCGCCAGCGTACGCGCCGGAGATGTTGACCTGAACCGCACAGTGGCGTGCCGGCGGTGTGAGCGTCGCCGGCTCCGGGTACCGTCTGGGCGATGTCGAACGCGCTGCCCCAACTCGTCGCTGACCGATACCGGCTCCTTTCGCCGCTCGGTCAGGGCGGCATGGGTCGGGTGTGGAAGGCGCGCGACGAGGTGCTGCACCGGGACGTGGCGATCAAGGAACTCGTTCCGCCGCCCAGCCTCACCGACGAGGAGCGCCGCGAGATGCGGGAACGCTCGCTGCGTGAGGCCCGGGCCATCGCCCGGCTCAACCACATCAACGTGGTCCGCATCTTCGACGTGCTGCGCACCGACGGCGACCCGTGGATCGTCATGGAGTACGTGCCGTCGAAGTCGTTGCAGGACACCCTCGCCGAGGACGGTCCGGTGACGCCCGCGCGCGCCGTGGAGATCGGCCTGGGCGTGCTGGCCGCGCTGAAGTCGGCGCACAAGGCCGGCGTGATGCACCGCGACGTCAAGCCCGGCAACGTGCTGCTCGGCGACGACGGCCGGGTGGTGCTGACCGATTTCGGCCTCGCCACGATTCCCGGCGACCCGAACGTGACGCGCACCGGCATGGTGCTGGGCTCGCCCGCGTACATCTCGCCGGAGCGGGCCCGCGAGGGCACCGCCGGGCCGGAGGCCGACCTCTGGTCGCTGGGCGCCACCCTCTACGCGGCGGTCGAGGGCAAGTCGCCGTACGCGCGGCCGTCGGCGATCGCCACCCTGGCGGCGCTCGCCACCGAGCCGATGCCGCCGCCGAAGAACGCCGGGCCGCTCAAGCCGGTGCTCAACGGCCTGCTGCGCAAGGACCCCAAGGAGCGGATCACCGCCGAGGTGGCGGAGAAGCTGCTGCGCCGCGCGGGTGGCAAGCGCACGCGCACCATCCCGCTGCTCGACGGCGTACGCCGGCCGGGGCCGAACGGTCCGCGGGAGCCGCGCCCGCCGCTGGTGCCGGCGCCGCGACCGGCCGAGGGCGCGTCCGACAGGCCGGTCAGCCCGCCGGCGCCCCGCGCGCCGCAGGCGGCGGCCGGGGCCGGTGCGGCGGCGGCCGAGGACGCGACCGCGGCGGCCTCATCGGACCTCGCGCCGACCGCGAAGGTCGGACCGTCCACCTCGGACAACGCCCCGACGGCGAAGGTCGACCCGCCGAAGCCGGCGCTCGACGACACGAAGGCCGAGCCGGCGCAGCCCGCGCCCGGGCGCCCGGCGAATCCCACCTCGGTGATGCCCGCGCCGGTGAGCCCGCCGTCCGGCCGGGCGACGGTCGTCCCGTCCGAGGGTACGAAGCCCGACAACACCCGCCGCAACATTTTGATCGGCGTGCTGGTCGCGCTGCTGCTGCTCGGCCTCGTGGTGATCGTGCCGATGCTGTCCGGCGGCGACGGCGGGGACGGCGGCGGCACCCCGCAGGCCGACCCGACCGGCGCCGCGACCACGCAGGGGCAGCCGCAGTCCTCCGCGCCGGCCCCGCCCACGAGTGCCGCGCCGAGCCCGACGCCCTCGGCCACCCCCTCCCCGACGCCGGACGCGCTGCCGGCGGGCTGGAAGCTGCACAAGGACCCGGCCGGCTTCGCGCTGCCGCTGCCGGAGGGCTGGGTGCGCCGACAGGTGGACGGCAGCACGGTCGTCTTCGACCAGTCCAACGGGCCGGGCGAGCTGCTCGTCCAGTGGACCAGCAGCCCGGAGGACGACGCGTACGCCGACTGGAAAGAGCAGGAGCCGGGTCGCAAGAGCCGCGTCAACAACTACCAGTACCTGAGCATCGAGCGCTGCGACTACTTCAAGACCTGCGCGGACTGGGAGTGGCTGGAGACCCGCGACGGCACCCGGATCCACGTCCGCAACCGGGGCTTCGTGACGGCCAGGAATCGTGGCTACGCCCTGCGCTGGGAGGTCGCCGCGAAGGACTGGCAGGCCAAGCTGGCCGACTTCGACCGGATCGCCAAGGGCTTCGTGCCCGACCGCAAGGACTGACCCGCGGGATTCGCGCCCGTTGCGAGATCGACTCGCATGACCTTCCGCCGTACGGGGTATCTGACCGTCACGACGGAAGGGAGGGTACGACATGGGTTACCGACTCAGGGACGCCCGGCCCCGAGTGGCACTGTGGATGCTCGTGGCGCTCGGCGACATCGTCCTGCTGCTCGCCGCTGCCGGTCTGCCGGTGCTGTTCGCGCTGCTCAGCGTCGTCACCGTCACCCTCGCCGGGGTGGGCGTCCGGCGCTTCGCCAGGCGGGGCGCGCTCGCCCGCGAGGACGCGGCGACCGTCCCCGTGGCGGCCCGACGGCGGGCCTGACGCGAGCGAGACGCGGCGTTGGCGGCAGCCGGACCAGTTGTCGACCGTACGGTGACAACCGGTCCCGCTGCCGCCAACCGCCTCCCCAGGCGTCTGGCGGCTCAGGTGTTGTTGGCCAGCGCGATCAGCCGGGTCCGGTCACCGTTCCAGTAGTTGCGGTCGACGGCGCCGCTGATCCCCGCGACGCTGCCGCGGTCGGTGTACTGCCAGAAGCTCCAGAACGGGGCCCCGGCCGGCAGCGTGCCGACCGTGCTCGACCAACGGGCGACCCAGAGCGGGTGGTTGGCCCACGGGGCGGTCCAACTGCCGGTGCACTGGTTCCACCAGCTCGTGGTGGTGTAGATGACCGCGTAGCGGCCGGTGCGGGAGCGGTAGGTGTTGAGGAAGTCCTGGACCCAGTTCCGCATCCCGGTCGTGCTCAGGCCGTAGCAGTAGCCCCCGGCGTACGGGTTGGCTTCGAGGTCCAGCGCAGCAGGGAGGGTGCGGCTGTCGGCGGACCAGGCGCCGCCGTTGGACGCCAGGTAGTTCGCCTGGACCGCCCCGGAGGAGATGTTGGGCCGGGCGAAGTGGTACGCCCCCCGGATGACGCCGGCGTTGTAGGCGGCCACGTAGTTCGTGTTGAACCTCGGGTCCTTGTAGCTGGTGCCCTCGGTCGCCTTGATGAAGGCGAACTGGATGCCCGCGTTGCGGACGCTGGTCCAGTTGATGGCGCCCTGGTAGTGGGACACGTCGATGCCGGGGGTGGTGGCCGCGGACGCCGGGGTCGCGGTCGCGACGAGCCCCGCCGCCGCGGTGGCCAGGGCCGCGAGGGTGGCGGCCAGCAGCCGCCGCAGGGATGTTCCGGTACGGGTCATGGATGCCTCCAAGGACGCCGGACTTAATAGACGTTCATCTTTGGAGGTAAGTGCCCCGAATGGCAAGGGGAGCTAAGGAAATCTTCAGGAACGGTGGAAGCCGACCACCATGCCGGGTGCGTCGCGTCGCCTCAGCGCAGCGTGGCCGGATCGACGCGCCAGCGGATCGGCTCGGCCAGACTGAGCTCCTCGCCCGGCTTCGCGACCCGTTCCTCGACGTAGTGCGTGCCGTCGAGCCGGTGCAGTCGCAGCGAGTGGCCGGCGCCGTCCTGCTCGACCAGCAGGTACCACGGGATCCCGGCGATCGCGTAGAGCTGCATCTTGACCAGCCGGTCGGCGGCCGCGTTTCCCGGCGAGACGATCTCGCAGACGAGGACGACCTCGCCCGCCTCGACCACGGTGCCCTCGTCGTCGGTGTCGGCCACCACCACGTCGGGGATGACGATGCGGTCGACACCGAGCCGGACGTTCACCGCCTCGAAGACCAGCAGACCCTGCGGCAGCGCTGCCAGCCGCAGGCTGTTCGTCAGGCTCCACGACACCAACTGGTGCCGCTTGCTCGGGGCAGGGCTCACGATCAGGCTCCCGTCGAGCAACTCGATCCGGTTCGGCGTCTCGCCCATGGCGAGGTACTCGGCCTCGGTCCACAGGCCGACGTGGGGTTCCAGGGGTGCCGCGCTCACCGGCGTCCACCTCCCGCTCCTGTCGCCACCCGATCAGCCTTCCACGATACGGGCCGACGAGGTCGCAGCGACACAGGTCGGGGCCGGTAGGCTCGCGCCCCATGGTGTCGATCGACGGGCTCGGCGGTCTCTGGGACAAGCTGTTCGCGGCGCAGCCGGACCCCCCGCCCCTTCTGGTGCTGCTGACCGCCGCCGTCGCGCTGGTGGTCGTCAGCACCCGACTGCCCTGGCGGATCGCGCGCAACGCCATCACCATCGCCCACGAGGGCGGGCACGCGCTGGTCGCCCTGCTCACCGGCCGCCGCCTGCACGGCATCCGGCTGCACTCGGACACCTCCGGGCTCACCCTCTCCGCCGGCCGGCCCACCGGCCCGGGGATGATCCTCACCCTGCTCGCCGGCTATGTCGCCCCGCCGCTGGTCGGGCTGGCCGGCGCGTGGCTGCTCGGCGGCAACCGGATCACCCTGCTGCTCTGGGTCGCCGTGGTGCTGCTGCTGGCCATGCTGGTCATGATCCGCAACGTCTTCGGCGTCATCTCGCTGCTGGTCACCGGCGGGGTGGTGCTCGCCGTCTCCTGGTACGCCGAGCCCCAGGTGCAGGCGGCGTTCGCGTACGCCGGAGTGTGGTTCCTGCTGCTCGGCGGGGTGCGGCCGGTGGTGGAGCTGCAACGGCTGCGCGCCCGGGGGCGGATGCCCGCCTCCGACGCCGACCAGCTCGCCGGCCTCACCCCGCTGCCCGCGTTCTTCTGGGTCACCGTCTTCGCCCTGGTCAACCTCGTCGCCCTCGGTGCAGGCGCGCTGCTGCTCGCCGGCCCGATCCTCACCGAGGCCGGCCTGACCCCCTGACCGGGCCGCGAACGCCGGGCGCTGCGCGCACGGACCGAGCGCCACCACCCGCAGGCCGGCCGCGACCAGCAGGGGCCCCGGTCGGCGGGTTCGACGTGACCGGGCTGGCGAAAATGATCGGCTGACCGGGCAACCGGCGGCACCGCCGGGCGCGTGTCCCCTGCGACCGTCACGGGGAGGTAGCAGGTGCCGGACGTCGACGGGTTCGACGAGTTCTACCGGGGCAGCCGGCAACGGCTGCTCGGCTTCGTCTACGCGCTCACCGGCGACCTCGCCGAGGCGCAGGACGCCGTGCAGGAGGCGTACATCCGGGCCTGGCAGCGCTGGTCGACGGTGAGCACGTACGAGGAGCCGGAGGCGTGGGTGCGGGTGGTGGCCAGCCGGATCGCGGTCAGCCGGTGGCGCAGCCTGCGCAGCCGGGCCCGCGCCTACCTGCGGCACGGCGCCAACGAGAGCGTGCCCGGCCCGGACACCGCCACCGTCGAGGTGGTCACCGCCCTGCGCCGGCTGCCCGAGGAGCAGCGCACCGCCATCGCCCTCTACTACCTGGTCGGCATGCCGGTCGCCGAGGTGGCCCGGCAGACGGCCGCCCCGGTGGGCACGGTCAAGGCCCGACTCTCCCGGGGGCGCGCCGCGCTCGCCGGGCTGCTCGCCGTCTCTGACCTGGAGGAGGCCGCCGATGCGTGACGAGACGACCTTCGTCGAGCAGGTGCACCGGGACCTGCGCGACGTCCGCTGGCCGGAGCCGGCGGAGATCCGCGCCCGGGCCCGCAGGCGCAGCAGGCGTACGGCGCTGGCGGCGGCGGTCGCGGTGCTCGCCGTCGCCTCCGCCTCCGCCGTGGCGGTCGGGGACTGGTCCGGGCGGCGAGGGCTGTCCCCGGCGGAGCCGGCCGTGCCGGCGACCCGGGTCGAGATTCCCCCGGCGGCCCTGCTGCAACGGGACGACCTGTCGGCGCGGACGGGCGTCCAACTCAGCGAGGCCGGGCTGGGCGGCACCGTCGACGTGGGCGTGGGCCTGCGCCGGTGCGCGGACAAGCGCAAGAACGGTACGCCGGCGCAGGAGACCTGGGTGAGCCGGTCCCAGACGGTGCTGCGGCCGACCCTCGGCGGCGGCGGGGGGCGGCTCGGCGACGTCCTGGTCGTCCAGGATCTGCACCGGTTGCGGGGCGACGGGGCCGCGCGGTTCTTCGAGGGGCTGCGTGGGCAGCTCGCCGTCTGCCGGGAGTGGCGGGAGGTGCGGTCGATCGAGTGGGGCGGCGAGTCCGTCACCGTCGAGGACGTGCACCGCTGGGAGGCGCCCCGGCGCGACTTCGCCGGGGACGAGTCGCTCCTGCTGCGCCACTCGGTCTCGGCGACCCTCGACCCGGTCGACGGGCAGGCGCCGGGCCAGCCGTCCGTGCCGGACGCGACCGTGGTGGTGCGGGTCGGCGACCTGGTGAGCGTGCTGATCCTGGAGCCGACCACCGAGGCCGAGCTGGTCCGCCTCGCCGGGCTGGCCGCGCGGCGCATGTGCGCCGCCGCCAACCCGTCCTGCTGACCCGCCCGGGGGTGGGTGGGCGCCCACCCCCGGCCCCGACGGTCAGAGCGGGATGTTGCCGTGCTTCTTCGGCGGCAGGGTCTCGCGCTTGGTGCGCAGCACCCGCAGCGCGCGGACGATCTGGGTACGCGTCTCGTGCGGCGGGATGACGCTGTCCACGTAGCCTCGCTCGGCCGCGATGTACGGGTTGGCGAGGGTGTCCTCGTACTCGGCGATCTTCTCGGCCCGCACGGCTGCCGGGTCCTCGGCGGCGGCCAGCTCGGAGCGGTAGAGGATGTTCACCGCGCCCTGCGCGCCCATCACCGCGATCTGTGCGGTCGGCCAGGCGAAGTTCAGGTCCGCGCCGAGGTGCTTGGAGCCCATCACGTCGTACGCCCCGCCGTACGCCTTGCGGGTGATCACGGTGACCTTGGGGACGGTTGCCTCGGCGTACGCGTAGATGAGCTTCGCGCCCCGGCGGATGATGCCGTCCCACTCCTGGCCGGTGCCGGGCAGGAAGCCGGGAACGTCCACGAAGGTCAGCACCGGGATGTTGAACGCGTCGCAGGTGCGCACGAACCGGGCGGCCTTCTCCGAGGCGGCGATGTCCAGGGTGCCGGCGAAGTGCATCGGCTGGTTGGCGACGACGCCGACCGGCCGGCCCTCGACCCGGCCGTAGCCGACGACGATGTTCTGCGCGTAGAGCGGCTGGACCTCCAGGAACTCGCCGTCGTCGAGGACGTGCTCGATCACCCGGTGCATGTCGTACGGCTGGTTCGCCGAGTCGGGGATCAGCGTGTCCAGCTCCCGGTCCTCGTCGGAGATGTCGAGGTCGCCCGGGGCGTCGAAGACCGGCGGCTCGTCCAGGTTGTTCGACGGCAGGTACGACAGCAGCGCCTTGACGTAGTCGATCGCGTCCTGCTCGTCCGTGGCGAGGTAGTGCGCGTTGCCGCTGCGCGAGTTGTGCGTACGGGCGCCGCCCAGCTCCTCCATCCCCACGTCCTCGCCGGTGACCGTCTTGATGACGTCCGGACCGGTGATGAACATGTGCGAGGTCTGGTCGACCATCACGGTGAAGTCGGTGACCGCCGGGGAGTAGACCGCCCCGCCGGCGCACGGGCCCATGATCAGGGAGATCTGCGGGATGACGCCGCTGGCCCGTACGTTGCGGAAGAAGATCTCGCCGTAGAGGCCGAGCGAGGCGACGCCCTCCTGGATGCGCGCGCCCCCGGAGTCGTTGATGCCGACGACCGGGCAGCCGATCTTCATCGCCAGGTCCATCACCTTGACGATCTTCTCGCCGAATACCTCGCCGAGGGAGCCACCGAAGACGGTGAAGTCCTGGGCGAAGACGCAGACCTGCCGGCCGTCGATGGTGCCGTAGCCGGTGATGACGCCGTCGCCGTACGGGCGGGTCTTCGCCAGGCCGAAGTTGGTGGACCGGTGCCGGGCCAGCTCGTCCAGCTCGACGAAGGAACCCTCGTCGAGCAGCATCTCGATCCGCTCGCGGGCGGTCTTCTTGCCCCTCGCGTGCTGCTTCTCGACCGCGCGCGCCGACCCGGCGTGCACCGCCTCGTCGACCCGACGCTCCAGGTCGGCCAGCTTGCCCGCGGTGCTGTGGATGTTGATCCCGGTCTCGGTAGTCACCCTGGGAATATAACGATGGTTCAGGCCGCCGCCGCTGTGCAGTTCGCCTCAGCCCGACCGCGACGCCCCCGGTCGGCCGCGCGGGGGCGGCCGTAGGCTGACGGGATGCCGGGCTCGCCGTACACCGATCTGGACCGCCCGCCGCTGTCGGCGGCGCGGCTGCGGCGGGCGCTGGTCGCCCCGCACGGGCCCTGGGCCCGGCTGGAGCTGCGCGCCGAGACCGGCTCGACCAACGCGGACGTCGCCGAGGCGGCCCGGGCCGGCGAGCCGGAGGGCCTGGTGGTGGTCGCGGAGCGGCAGACCGCCGGGCGCGGCCGGCGCGGTCGGGTCTGGCAGTCGCCGGCCCGGGCCGGCATCGCCACCAGCGTGCTGCTCCGCCCGGGGGAGGCCGTCGCCGACCGCGGCTGGCCGCCCGCACCCCAGACGGGGTACGGCTGGCTGCCGCTGCTCGCCGGCGTCGCCCTGGTCGAGGCGGTGACCCGGCTGGCCGAGCTGGACGCGGGCCTGAAGTGGCCGAACGACCTGCTCGTCGGCGGCGCAAAGTGCGCCGGCATCCTCGCCGAGGCGGTGCCGGGATCCTCGCCGGCCCGGCCGCCCGCGATCGTGCTGGGCATCGGCCTCAACGTCACGCTCCGCGCCGACGAGCTGCCGGAGAACCCGAAGGGGCTGCCGGCGACCTCCCTGCAACTGGCCGGGGCGGCGGCCACCGACCGGGACCCGCTGCTGCGGGCGCTGCTGCGCGGGGTCGCCGACTGGTACGGCGAGTGGCGCGCGGCCGGCGGGGACGCGGTCGCCAGCGGCCTGCGCGACGCCTACCTGGCGACCTGCGCGACGATCGACCGGCAGGTACGCGTGCTGCTGCCCGGCGGCGAGGAGGTGACCGGCACCGCGACCGGCGTGGACGCCGACGGCCAACTCCTGGTGGCCACCCCCACCGCCACCCGCGCCCTCGCGGCCGGCGACGTCCTGCACCTCCGCTGAACGCCGACACCCGCCGCGCGGCTGATCCCTGCGGGTGAGGGGAGCGGTTACGGTCAGCGCGTCCGTTTCTGCGAGGAGGTTCCCGTGGCGTTCCCCGATGACGTGCTCACCGAGGACGAGCACGTCGTACTGCACCTGCACCCGCACTGGAAGGCGCTGATCCGGCCGGTCGCGGTGCTTGTGCTCGCCGTCGCGGCGGTGGTGGCCGGCATGGTCCTGCTGCCGTCCGGCGGGGGCGGCTCGATCGCGCTCGCCGTCATCGGCGGCCTGGCCCTGCTGGCGGTGCTGTGGCTGGCGCTCTGGCCGTTCCTGGTGTGGCGGAGCACCCACTACCTCTTCACCAACGAGCGGGTGCTGCTCCAGCAGGGGGTGCTCTCCCGCGACCGGCGGGACATCCCGCTGACCCGGATCAACGACCACGCGATGAACCAGCAGTTCGTGGAGCGCCTGCTCGGCTGCGGAACCCTGACCATCGAGTCCGCCGGCGAACGCGGCCAGTCCGTCCTGCACGACGTGCCGGGGGTCGGCCGGGTCCAGACCAAGCTCTACGAGCTGGTGGAGGCCCACCACGACAAGCACTCCCTCGGCGACACCGAGATGCGCGACATCCTGGCGGACCTGCACGAGGGCAAGCCCCTGCGCGACCCCACCGCCTGAGACGCCAGGGCCCCGGTCGGCCTGGCCCGGATCGGGCGGTCGGGCCGGTCGGGGCCGCGGTGGTGCGTGGGTCAGCGGCGTGGCGGGCGGCGGGTGCTGGCCTGGAGCTCGGCGGCCAGTTCCGCCTCCAGCTCCCGGTCGAGGGAGCCGCCGAGGCCGGCGTCGAGCGGGGCGGGGCGCCCCTGGACCGGGGCCCCCGGACCCGCCGCCGGCGCGGGGTCGGCGCCGGGCGCGACGCGCGGGACGGGCCGCGCGGAGCCCGGCGGTGGTTCGGACTCCTCCAGCTCGGAGATCGACTCGGCCAGCTCGGCCACCGGGTCCATCTCGGCCATCGTGTCCCACTCGTCGCGCGGGATGCTGTGCCACGTCTCGGCCGCGTGGGCCGGCGCCGGTTGGAAGACGAACGTCCGGTAGGACCAGAACCGGAACAGCGTCGCGAGCAGCACGCCACCGGTCTTCGCCACGTTGAGGGCCAACAGGCTGGTCAGGCCCAGCCCGTACTTGGCGGCGGCCAGGACGCCCAGCTCGATGAGCAGGCCGGCGCCGTTGAAGAGGAAGAAGAGGGCGTACTCGCGCCGCATGGCTGATTTCGGCCGATCGCGGTACGTCCAGTGACGATTCATCAGATAAGACGTGATCGTCGCCACCACGGTCGCGATGACCGTCGCCTTCAGTTGACCATCGACGAAAACGGTCAGTGCGAGCGCATTGAACACGGCGTAATTGATTACGGTGTTGACGCCGCCGACGATTCCGAACTTGAGCGCCTCGTGGATGAACTTCTGCCAGCGCTCAGGCAGCAGACGGACAAGACGCATGCGGAACACCTTAGGGCAGTGGGCGGGGCCGGCAGGCTCCGGCCGGGACGGGGTGGGCGGTAGGTCACGCCCGGTGGTCTCGGTCGTGCTTCTCTTCCGGAACGGTCGGGGTTCCCGCTTCGACGAAGACGAACCGTCGGTAGGACCAGAACCGGAACAGCGTCCCGAGGCCGGTCCCGACGATGAAGCTGGCGATGTTGTCGGCCAGTGGGGTCTGGAACACCTCCGGCCAGATGCTGCCCAGGCCGTAGCGGCTGACCGCCAGACAGGCCACGGCGATCCCCAGGCCGACGCCGTTGAAGAAGAAGAACAGCGCGTACTCGCGGGCCGGGTTGGAGCGCTTGCGGTGCCGCCACGTCCAGAACCGGTTGCCGACGAACGCGACGGAGGCCGCGACCACCGTCGAGATGGTCTTCGCGGTGACCTGCTCGACGCCCCGCACGCTCGTCAGGTAGTTGAAGAGCGCGAAGTCGATCAGGAAGGCGATCCCGCCCACGGTGGCGAACTTGCTCAGCTCGCGGACCAGGTGGCCGAAACGGTCCACCAGCGAGCGGACCAGACCCGGGCGGGTCTGCCGGGAGCCGGGCTCCCCGGTCATCGTCGCGGCCACGACGCGAGCCTACCGGCTCGGGACATCCCGCACGGGTAGCAACGACGGACCGCTTGTCCGGGTGTGCGCCTGTGGACAGAGCGTAACGGGACCGGGCGGCGCTCCGGGGCGGATCGCGGGTTCCGCCGGCGGGACGCGGCCGACCCGGCCGGTGAGGTTTCCCCACAGGATTTGCGTGAAACTGCGCGTGAAAGCGGGTATTAGCTCGTGATGCCGCAGCGTGCCCGCACCTTGTGCAGTTCTTCACAACCAGTCCCACTGACTGGTGACCTCGCCCGGTTTACGCTGAGGCCAATCCCAGGTTTCCACGAAGGCGACGCATCGCGCCGTCAAGACTCGTGCATCCCATAGATCGGTCAGCGTCGACCACAAGGAGATGTGTCATGGTTGCTCCGGCTACCGTTCGGGGTATCGATCAGGCCCCGACGTCCCACCCCAAACTGCTCGCCTGGGTCCGTGAGGTCGCTGAACTGACCACCCCCGACCGCGTCGTCTGGGTGGACGGGTCCGACGAGGAGTGGCGCCGCCTCACCGACGAGCTGGTCGAGGCCGGCACCCTGATCCGGCTCAACCCCGAGAAGAAGCCCAACTCGTTCTACGCGCGGACCGACCCGACGGACGTCGCCCGGGTCGAGGAGCGCACCTTCATCTGCTCCGTCGACGAGGCGGACGCCGGCCCCACCAACAACTGGATGGCGCCGGCCGAGATGAAGCGGACGATGACGGAGCTGTACCGCGGTTGCATGCGCGGGCGCACCATGTACGTCATCCCGTTCTGCATGGGCCCGGTCGAGGCCGAGAGCCCCATGTTCGGCGTCGAGATCACCGACAGCCCGTACGTGGTCGCCTCCATGCGCATCATGACCCGGATGGGCGCCAAGGTCCTGGAGGCCATGGGCGACGACGCCGACTTCGTCCACGCGCTGCACTCCATCGGCGCCCCGCTCGCCCCCGGCCAGCAGGACGTGGCGTGGCCGTGCAACGAGACGAAGTACATCTCGCACTTCCCGGAGACCCGGGAGATCTGGTCCTTCGGCTCCGGCTACGGCGGCAACTCGCTGCTCGGCAAGAAGTGCTACTCGCTGCGGATCGCCAGCGTGATGGGCCGCGACGAGGGCTGGCTCGCCGAGCACATGCTCATCCTCAAGATCACCTCGCCGGAGGGGAAGGTCTACCACGTCGCCGGGGCCTTCCCGTCGGCCTGCGGCAAGACCAACCTGGCCATGCTGGAGCCGACCATCCCGGGCTGGAAGGTCGAGACCATCGGCGACGACATCGCCTGGATGCGCTTCGGCCCGGACGGCCGCCTCTACGCGGTCAACCCGGAGTACGGCCTCTTCGGCGTCGCGCCCGGCACCGACTGGAAGACCAACGCCAACGCGATGCGGACGCTGGACCGCGGCAACTCCATCTTCACCAACGTCGCCCTGACCGACGACGGGGACATCTGGTGGGAGGGCATGGGCGAGCCGCCGGCGCACCTGGTCGACTGGAAGGGCAACGACTGGACGCCGCAGAGCGACAGCCTCTCCTCGCACGCGAACAGCCGGTTCTGCACCCCGATCACCCAGTGCCCGATCCTCGCCGAGGACTACTACGACCCGAACGGCGTGCCGATCGACGCGATCCTCTTCGGCGGTCGCCGCCGGGACACCATCCCGCTGGTGACCGAGGCCCGCGACTGGGTGCACGGCGTCTACATGGGCGCGACGCTCTCCTCGGAGACCACCGCCGCCGCGTCCGGCGCGGTCGGCGTCGTCCGGCGCGACCCGATGGCGATGCTCCCGTTCATCGGCTACCACGCCGGCGACTACTTCCGGCACTGGATCGAGATGGGCAAGGGCACCGACGGCGACGAGTCCAAGCTGCCGAAGATCTACTACGTCAACTGGTTCCGCAAGGACCCGGAGGGCAACTTCCTCTGGCCGGGCTTCGGCGAGAACTCCCGGGTGCTCAAGTGGATCATCGAGCGGATCGAGGGGCGCGCCGAGGCGGTGGAGACCCCGATCGGCATGGTCCCGGCCCAGGACGCGCTCGACGTCGAGGGCCTGGACATGACCCCGGAGGACGTCCGGATCGCGCTGAAGGTCGACCCGGAGGAGTGGCGCAAGGAGCTCCCGATGGTCACCGAGTGGTTCGAGAAGTTCGGCGACAAGCTGCCAGGCGTGCTCTGGGCCGAGCTGGACGCGCTGCGCGCCCGGCTCGACGCGGCGCCGCAGCGCTGAGGACAGGTGTGACCGAGGCCCCGACCGGGCATCATCGGATCCCATGAGGACGGCCGCCGCGACCGAGGTCCGGCGGCCGTCCGCCGTCCGGGCCCTGACCACGCTGCTCGCACTGACCGCGGCGGCCACCGTCGTGGTCGAGCTGCTCAACTGGTGGTACGCCCCGGAGCAGGGCTTCGGGCTGGCGGTGCGGACGGGCTGGGCGATGCTCCGGTCGCTCGGCTTCCTGCTACTGATCGGGCACGTCCGTCGGGGCCGGACGGTGGCCCGGCCGTTCGGGCTGATCCTGGCGGTGACCACGGTCTTCGCGGTCGGCCGGCTGATCGTGCCCCGGCAGGGGGTGCCGCCGCTGCCGGGGCTGCTCGGGTTCGCCCTGCTCACCGTGCTCTGCGCCGCCGTGGTCTGGCTGCTCTACCGCTCACCCGCGGTGGCCGGGCACCTGGTCCGCCACCGGTCCCGGCTGGTCATCGACCGCGAGGGCATCTCCTGGCGGGAGACCCCGCCCCGCCGGCCGGAGGTCAGCGGTTGGCTGCTCACCAGCCGGGTCGCGGCCTTCACCTACAGCCCGCTCATGCTGGTGCCGGCGCTGGTCGCCGGCGGCGCGGTGCTGGACGACCGGCTGGCCGCCGTGCCCGCCGTGCTGGCCTGGTTCGGCGCCGGGATCGTGACCAGCTACGCGGTGCTCTTCTGCACCGCCTTCCTGATGCGCGGCAAGGGCTGGGCGCGCACGCTGCTGGTGGCCGTCACCGCGGTCGTGCTCGCCGTGGACCTGCCGCTGTGCTGGTGGCTGCTCGGCCCGGACGGGCTGGTCCGCGACGGCGGCCCGCTGGTGGCTGCCGCCGGGCTGACGCTCTACGGCCTCTGGCGGGCCACCCGCGCCGAACGGCTCGCCCGGGCGGCGTAGCGCCGCCGGTCCGCCCGGCCGAGCGGGCCGCTCGGACCGAACGGGCTGCCAGCGCGAACTCGTGCCGCAGGTGCGGGCGGCACCGGGACGACCTGGCGACGTGCCGGGCGGGTTTCGGGGCGGCGCGCGTCTGCGGCGGCAGGATGACCGGAGGAGCCGGACCGGCGGTGGGAGGCGACGCGTGGGCGAGGAGTTCGACGTGGTGGTGGTCGGGGCCGGCCCAGCCGGGTCGGCCGCCGCGCTGGCGGCCCGGCGGGCGGGAGCGAGCGTGCTGCTGCTGGACCGGTCCGACTTTCCCCGGGACAAGGCGTGCGGGGACGGCATCGCCGCGCACGCGCTGGACGTGCTGGACGAGCTGGGGGTGCCCGACGCGGTCGCCGGGCACGCGCCGCTGCCGGCGCTGCGGCTGGTCGGGCCGGGCGGCGGCACCGTGGCCCGGGCGCTGCCCCGGCCGGCGTACACCGTGCCCCGGATGGTCTTCGACGCCCGGCTGGTGGCGGCGGCGGTCGCGGCCGGCGCGCAACTGCGCCGGCACGTGGTGCGGCACGTCGAGGTCCGGACCGACCGGGTGGTGCTCGACGGCGGGTTGGCGGCGCGGGCGGTGGTCGGCGCGGACGGCGCCGGGTCCGTGGTCCGGCGGGCGCTCGGGCAGCGACCGAACCCCGACCGGCACCTGGCGCTCGCCATCCGGGGGTACGCCCCGGCGCTGCCCGGCCCGCCCGAGCAGCTCATCGTCACCTCGGCGGCGCGCTGGCCGGCGTACGCCTGGTCGTTCCCGATCGGGGACGGTCGGGCGAACGTCGGGTACGGGGAGGTGCTGCGGGGCGAGCCGCTGACCCGGGCGCACCTGGTCGACCGCTTGGGCGCGCTGCTGCCCGGCACGGACCCGGCCACGGTCACCGACCTGCGGGCCCACCACCTGCCGCTGTCGACGCACCGTCCCGCTCCCGGGCGCGGCCGGCTGGTGCTCGCCGGCGACGCGCTCTCCCTGATCAACCCGTTCACCGGCGAGGGCATCTTCTACGCGTTGCTCTCCGGCGCGCTCGCCGGCGCGGCGGCCGCCGGCTCGCCCGAGCAGGCCGCCCGGCGGTACGCGGCGACGCTGCGCCGCCGCCTCGGCACGCACCTGCGGCACAGTTCGCTCGCGGCGTGGTTGGCCCGGCACCGGCAGGTGGTCGACGCGGCGGTCCGGGCGGCCCGTAGGGACGACCGGGTCTACCGGACGGTGGTCGAGCTGGGGCTGGGCGACGGGCGGCTCGACGCCCGCACGCTGGGCATGATCGGCGTCGGTCTGTCGGCGTGGGAGCGGACTCCGAGGCGGTGAACCGCCGCGAAGGTCGCTACGCTGCAAGGTGATGACTCTGCGGGACCTGATCTACTCGGTGTACGAGCGTCGCCTCACGGCGAAGCTCGCGGGCAAGCCGGTGCCCCGGCACGTCGGCGTGATGTGCGACGGCAACCGCAGATGGGCCCGGGAGATGGGCTACGTCGACCCGAACGACGGCCACCGGATGGGCGCCGTCAAGATCAAGCACATGCTGGGCTGGTGCAACCAGGCCGGCATCGAGCATGTGACGCTCTACCTCCTGGCCACCGACAACCTGCGCCGGCCGGCCAAGGAACTCGACCCGCTGCTCCAGATCATCGAGGACCTGGTGGTCGAGCTGGCCGAGGAGGGCAATCCCTGGCGGCTGCGGATGGTCGGCGCGCTCGACCTGCTCCCGGCCTCGACCGCCGCCGCGCTGAAGGCCGCCGAGGAACGCACCCGGGACCGCAGCGGCGGTACCGAGGTCAACATCGCGGTCGGCTACGGCGGCCGGCGGGAGATCACCGACGCGGTGCGGTCGCTGCTGCTGGAGTACGCCGCCTCCGGCGGCACTTTGGAGGAGCTGGCCGAGGTGCTGGACGTCGAGCACATCGCCGAGCACCTCTACACCCGGGGCCAGCCCGACCCCGACCTGGTCATCCGGACCAGCGGCGAGCAGCGCCTCTCCGGCTTCATGCTGTGGCAGTCGGCGCACTCGGAGTTCTACTTCTGCGAACTCAACTGGCCGGACTTCCGGCACATCGACTTCCTGCGTGCCCTGCGCTCCTACGCCAACCGCCAACGCCGCTACGGCGCCTGACCCGGCCTGCGGCCCCCGGCCCCGGCTAAGGGGCTTGACGCGGTCGGGTGGAACCGGCCCCGGTCGGGCGGGAGCGCGTCAGGTCAGGTGGCGGGTGGCGTCGGTGAGGAAGGCGCCGAGGGCGGCGGGGGAGTCCAGCGTCAGGTCGGCGGCCTCCGCGACCTCGTGGCCCGTCTCGGGGTTGGCGACGGCGACGCAGACGCCGAAGAAGTGCGGATCGGCGGCGGCCCGGGCCCGCAGCGCGGCGAACGCCTTGATGTCGGAGACGTCGTCGCCGAAGTACCAGGCGCCCTCGGCGTCCCGGACGATCTCGTCGATGACCATGCCCTTGTCGCGGTCGACCGGGGGCTTGAGCTCCAGCACCATCCGCCCGGCCTGGACCTTGAGCCCGAGCCGCTCGGCCTGGGCCCGGCCCCACCGCTCGACGGCCGCGCCGAGTTGCGGCGCGGTGCGCCAGTGCAGCGCCACGGAGAGCCGCTTGTACTCCACCAGCGCGCCCTCGGCCAGCTCGGCCCGGGCCAGGTCGGCCAGCTCGGCCATGGTCGGCACCCACGGCAGGGCCGCCGGCTCCGTCACGGTCTCGCCGCCGGAGTGGCTGTGCTCCAGCCCGTAGAGGCCGTACAGGTCGACGCCGGCGAGGCCGCCGAAATGGTCGCGGAGGAAGTCGACCGGGCGCGCGGAGACGATCGCGACCCGCCGGACGACCGGGGCGAGCGCCTCGATCGCGGCCAGCACCTTCGGGGCGGGCCGGACGGCGGTGGGATCGTCGTCGACCGGCGCCAGGGTGCCGTCGAAGTCGAAGAAGAGGACGGTCCCGGCCGACCTCCCGGCGGTCGTCCGCCAGGCCTGGTCGGCGTCCAACGGGATCCTCGGCTGCTGGTTGCCCAGATTCAACGGCGGCACGCGCGTCAGCGTACCCCGGGCGGGGCGGCTCAATCCCCGGCCGAGAGGTGCCCCCGGCCGGCACCGGGGGGCGCGCGGTCGGTGTGCGACGGGCCGACGGTCAGCGTTCGGCGGCTCCCCGTCCCCGCCGGCCGAACGGCACGACGGCGGCCTCCTGGCCGTGGCTGAGCAGGTAACCCTCGACGAATCCGCTGTTGCGGTCGCCGGTGCGTTCCTCGATCTCCGCCAGTCGGCCGACGAGGAAGTCGGTCAGGGCGCTGACCCGGTTGTCGAGCCGGTCGTGCAGCTCGGCGACCACGGCCAGGACGACCGCGGTGCCGGCGGAGGTGAGCGCGAGGAGGTTGACGAGCAGGGGAAGCTGCCCGCCGTTGACCGCCAGGGTCACCACGTTTCCGGTCACGCCCAGTGTCAGCGACACGGTGGCGATCACGACTGCCATCCACTTCAGGGTCATGGACAGACCCCTCCTTCTGTCCCGCAGGGCTGGGTTCGGCCTTGTCCCGTCCCCCCGCCGACGACGAGCCCAAGCAGTACGAGTACGGACGCTAGCGCGCCCGTTCCGGCCCCGGAGCGAAACGAATGAGTCTGACCTGCCGTTCTTTCGCCATCTGAGGAACTAGCCGGCCTGTTTCCCTCGTTTTCGGACGTCGACCGGAAGGGTGGGGCGGTACGCGAGATATCTGATGGTTTCCCGGATGTGGAACTTCTCCGCGTCGGAGACGTCGGGGTCCACGAGCCGACGCAGCAGCGCCTCCACGTCCGGGTCCATCGGCGGCGGGGTCGGGGTGCTGCGCGGGGCGGCCGCCCGTTCCCAGCCGAGCGCGGCGAAGGCGGTCGCGGGGCTGAGGCCGAGGCCCTCGCAGAACGCGACCACGCGCTCGGCCTCGGGGTCGCTCGCCCAGTCGCCCCGGACCCAGCGGTTGATGGTCTGCCGGGAGACGCCGGTGCGACGGGACACCTCGGTGCCGCTCCACGCCCGGGTGGCCCGGGCCTCGTCGAGCGCCCGCCGGACGAAGGTGGCGAAGGCGATCTTCCGTGCGTTGGCCGTCTCGGTCACCTGGTGACGGTACGACCATCCGGCCACCGGTGCGTGTCCTGGCACGCTGTTGTCACGCGGACGTGACGCGGTGTTCGAAGTGCCGGTAAACGATCCGGCACCGCTCCTGAGGGGTGTCACCTGGGCAGAATAGATGCCCGTAGAGGTCGCGGTAAACAGACGAAAAGCTGATACTGTCACGTCCATGGGACATTCTACGGTGTGTCACGTGCATGAGACGATCAGTGCTCACATGCGTCACGCCCCCGGCGCGAGGGGGGTGTGGTGACCGAGCTAGCCACCCGTGCCCAGGCCTTCGGCCTGATCGCGGAGGGGGTGGCCACGGGCCTGAGCGCGCCATGGCGGCTCTACCTCGCCCGGGGCTGCCGTTACCTGTCACTCAGCGTGGGCGACCGCACCGAGTGGGACGCCTGGCGTACCCACCTCGGCTGCCCCGAGGTCAGCGTCCGGGTGTACGACGCCGGCGGGGAGATCCGCCGCTCCTCGGTGGCCGAGGTCGTCCTCGACGGCTGCCGGATCAGCGTGGAGCTGGTCGAGGAGGTCAGCACCGACGACCTGGACCGGCTCCTGGTGGCCGAGCCCGCCCCGACCGAGCCGGAGGAGCGATGACCAGGGACCCGCGGCGCACCGGAGCCGCCGGATGAGCCCCTTCCTCGCCGTCTTCCTCGTGCTCGTCCTCGGCGCCACGAGCTACGCGGCCGGGCGGCTGCACGGTCAGCTCAGTTACCGGATCGGCTACCGGTTCGGCTACCGCCAGGGCTACTTCGACGGCGACCGGGGGGCCTGGAACCGGCGTCGCCGCGACGCCCAGGCCGCCATCGCGTCCGCCCTGGCCGGCCCGGCGCCCGCCACCACCGACCGGGTCACCGGCACGGTGGTCCGGCCCGGCACCACGTACACCGGCTCGTCGTTCTCGGCGCCGGTCGCCGGGCGGCAGCCGGCCGGCACGCTGGTCCGGCGGACCGGCTGAGCCCCGGTCGGCGGGGAGCCCGAGGCCCCGTCGACCGGAACCAGGCGCGGTGCGTCGTCCGCGGCGGACACGCACCGTCGGGACCACGTCAGACCGGTGACGGTGGTCCCGCCGGCCGGGGTGCGCGCAGGGGGCATGCATCCCGGCCGGTTCCGCCGCCGGCCGAGTTCACCCGCCGGTCCCCGGAGATCCACGTCCGCCCTCTAGCCCACGAGGGCCGACGCGGCTAGCGTCTAGGCATGGCACGGGGTTCTCCCGGGCCAGCCGGTCCGCCCGGATCTGCGACCTCGCGCACGGGGTTCCGCATCCGACCCCGTGTCCCCGGGCACCGGAGGAGGCGGAACACGGGTGGCGGGTGCCCATCCGTCGGAGCAGGCCTGTGACGACTCGCCGTACGCCCGCCGGGACCGACCAGACCCCGGCCGCGACTGCCACGACCCGCCGCGCCACCCGGAGCCGCCGCAGCGCGTCCGCCGCTCCGGTCGGCAGCGAGGAGCCCCGACCAGCAGGCCAGGCGTTCGTCCTGGACACCTCGGTGCTCCTGTCCGACCCGGCGGCCTTCCACCGCTTCGCCGAGCACGAGGTGGTCCTGCCCCTCGTGGTCATCTCCGAACTGGAGGGCAAGCGACACCACCCGGAGCTGGGCTGGTTCGCCCGGCAGTCCCTGCGCATGCTGGACGAGCTGCGGGTCCGGCACGGGCGGCTGGACATCCCGGTGCCCGCCAACGACTCCGGCGGCACGCTGCGGGTGGAGCTCAACCACTCCGACGGCGGCGTGCTGCCGCCGGGGTTCCGCACCGACTCCAACGACGCCCGGATCCTCTCCGTCGCGTTGAACCTCGCCGCCGAGGGGCGGGAGGTGACCCTGGTCAGCAAGGACATGCCGCTGCGGGTCAAGGCCGCCTCGGTGGGCCTGCGGGCCGACGAGTACCGGCACGGCCAGGCCAGCGACCCCACCTGGACCGGGATGGCCGAGCTGGAACTCGCCGAGGAGCAGATCGGCCGGCTCTACGCCGGCGACGCGCTCGACCTGGACGTCGCCGCCGGGCTGCCCTGCCACACCGGCCTGGTGCTGCACTCGGGCCGGGGCTCGGCGCTCGGCCGGGTGCTGCCCGACAAGACCGTACGGCTGGTGCGCGGCGACCGGGAGGCGTTCGGGCTGCACGGCCGCTCGGCGGAGCAGCGGATCGCGCTCGACCTGCTGCTGGACGAGTCGGTGGGCATCGTCTCGCTGGGTGGGCGGGCCGGCACCGGCAAGTCGGCGCTGGCCCTCTGCGCCGGGCTGGAGGCGGTGATGGAGCGCCGCCGGCACAAGAAGGTGGTCGTCTTCCGCCCGCTCTACGCCGTCGGCGGCCAGGAGCTGGGCTATCTCCCCGGCTCGGAGTCGGAGAAGATGTCGCCCTGGGCGCAGGCCGTCTTCGACACCCTCGGCGCGGTGGTGCACGAGAACGTGCTGGAGGAGGTCACCTCGCGGGGGCTGCTGGAGGTGCTGCCGCTGACGCACATCCGGGGCCGCAGCCTGCACGACGCCTTCGTGATCGTGGACGAGGCGCAGTCGCTGGAGCGTGGCGTGCTGCTGACGGTGCTCTCCCGGATCGGCCAGGGCTCCCGGGTGGTGCTGACCCACGACGTCGCCCAGCGAGACAACCTCCGCGTCGGGCGGCACGACGGAGTGACCGCGGTGATCGAGGCGCTCAAGGGCCATCCGCTCTTCGCCCACGTCACCCTCAGCCGTTCGGAGCGCTCGCCGATCGCCGCGATGGTGACCGATCTCTTGGAGGACATCCCGCAATGACGGTCGCTATGTAGGGGTTTGTCCGCATTCTCGTTGTGGTGCAAGTCACAATACGGGCTCTTGGTTTCCCATCAGTCCCACCGTGCGCGATGGTGTCCCACGAGCGCCCACGTACCGAGAAGATCGTTGGTGATCGTTCGTCACAGGACACGCCAGCCTCCACCGGGGTACGTCGGCTGCGACCGGCACCGGGTCGGGGCGCTCGCGACGCGAGACGCATCCCACCCGGGGTGCCACCCCGCGCCGTGTCCTTGCACCCGACGAAGGGACCACTTCGTGAGTCGGCTGTGGAGCCGGTTCGGCGCCCGTACGGCCGCTGTCGCGCTGCTCTCCGTGGGCGTCGCCGGCGGTGTCTACCTGGGTGAAGACCGACAGACCCAGCAGCAGGGCCTGACCGCACAGGTCGGCGCCGCTGTCGAGCAGGCCGAGACCGAGTACCAGCATGAGCGGCAGGCCGCCCAGCAGGTGCAGTCCGCGAAGCAGCGGGCCGCCGAGTACCAGGCGAAGCTGCGCGCCGCCGCGGCGGCCAAGGAGGCCGCCAAGCGGGCCCGCGAGGCCGAGGCCGCCGCCGCGTCGCGGAAGAAGGCCCGCGAGGCCGCCGCCAAGGCCGCGGCCGAGAAGGCCGCCGAGAGCAAGCCGTACGAGGGGCCGATCCCGGCGTCCTGCGCCGAGTTCAGCGGCAACCGCGAGGTCGGCTGCGCGCTCATGGTGAAGGCGGGCTTCGGGATGGACCAGTTCCCCTGCCTGAACAAGCTCTGGGACAAGGAGAGCGGCTGGAACCACAAGGCCCGCAACCCCTCGTCCGGGGCGTACGGCATCCCGCAGGCGCTGCCGGGCAGCAAGATGGGCTCCGTCGCCGACGACTGGCAGACCAACCCGGCGACCCAGATCAAGTGGGGCCTCGGCTACATCGAGGGCCGCTACGGTTCGCCCTGCAAGGCCTGGGCGCACTCCCAGGACGTGGGCTGGTACTGACCGACCCTTCGAGGGCGGGGTGTGTGGGGGTCCACACATCCCGCCCTCGTCGTTCCGGGTACGGATCGCCGCAGAAGTGGCGGCTTCGCCCGCCACCTGATAGCTCTTGACGGGTGACCCTGCACCCGGGAAGCGGCGACCCGCACCGGTTCGGCACCGAGGCGTTCTACGCCGCGCTCGGCCGGGCCTTCGTCGCCATGTGCGCGGTGGTGCCGTTCCTCTTCCTCATCGAGGCCCTCGACCAGGGGCTCACCGCCGGCTTCGACACCGCCGCCGGCATCATCCCGAAGCGCATCGACGGGCTCGACGGGGTCTTCTTCTCGCCGTTCCTGCACCACGGCTTCGACCACCTCTACAGCAACAGCATCCCGCTGATCCTGCTGGGCACCTTCGTGCTCGCCGCCGGCGCCCGCCGCTTCCTCTGGTCGACGCTCGTCATCATCCTGGTCAGCGGGCTGGGGGTGTGGTTCACCGGCTCGTCGACCTCCGTGGTGGTGGGCGCGAGCGGGGTCATCTTCGGCTACCTCGGCATCCTGCTGACCCGGGGCATCGTCGAACGGAGCTGGTGGAACTTCGCGGTCTTCCTGCTCGTCGGCCTGCTCTACGGCTGGCAACTGGTCGGCATCCTCCCCACCGACGAGCGGATCTCCTGGCAG
The DNA here is from genome assembly GCF_051386315.1 of Micromonospora sp. URMC 107. Classification (NCBI taxonomy): domain Bacteria; kingdom Bacillati; phylum Actinomycetota; class Actinomycetes; order Micromonosporales; family Micromonosporaceae; genus Micromonospora; species Micromonospora sp. URMC 107. Next base: position 53,720 of record NZ_JBPQTK010000003.1, on the reverse strand, counting down.
GGCCACCTGTTCGGGCTGCTCGGCGGGGTGGTCGCCGCGATCATCTTCCGGCGTCGCCGGGGCGACCTGGGCGGCCCCCACCGCTCGGAGTCCACGCTCACGATGCCCTGAGCGCCGACGCGCCGCCACCAACCGAGCACGGGACGTCCTTGCCCGGGCGTACCGCCGGCCCTACCGTCGGTGTCAGGACGCGTTGATCCGTGAGCGGAAAGCGACGGTACGCCCATGCGCGAGGTCGATGTCGCGGTGATCGGGGCCGGCCCGGCCGGACTGTTCGCGGCGTACTACGCCGGATTCCGCGGGCTCTCCGTCGCGGTCGTCGACGCGCTGCCCGAGCCCGGCGGCCAGATCACCGCCATGTACCCGGAGAAGCTGATCCACGACGTGGCCGGCTTCCCGGCGGTCAAGGGGCGGGACCTGGTGGCCAGCCTCGTCGCCCAGGCGGCTCCCTTCGACCCGTGCTACCTGCTCGGCACCCGCGCCGAGAAGCTCTCGTACGCCGACGAGCGGCCGGTGCTCGGTCTCGCCGGGGGCGGGCAGCTGCGGTGCGGGGCGGTGGTCGTCACCGGTGGGCTGGGCAGCTTCACGCCCCGCCCGCTGCCGGTGGCGGAGCACTTCGCCGGCGCCGGGATCGTCTACTTCGTGCCGCAGCCGGCCGAGCTGGCCGACCGGGACGTGCTGATCGTCGGCGGCGGCGACTCCGCCTTCGACTGGGCGTCGACGCTCCAGCCGCTGGCCCGCTCGGTGACGGTGGTGCACCGGCGGGAGAAGTTCCGGGCGCACGCGGCCACCGTCGCCCGGGTGCTCGGGCTGCCGGTGCGCGTGATCGTCAACGCCGAGGTGACCCGGCTGCACGGCGACGGCGCGGTGACCGGCGCCGAGATCACCGTACGCGGCGGCGCGGCGGAACTGCTGCCGGTGGACACGGTGGTGGCCGCCCTCGGCTTCACCGCCGACCTCGGCCCGCTGGCCGAGTGGGGGCTGCGACTGGACCGCCGGCACATCGTGGTCGACAGCGCGATGGCGACGAACCTGCCCCGGGTCTTCGCGGCGGGCGACATCACCGAGTATCCGGGCAAGGTGCGGCTCATCGCGACGGGCTTCGGTGAGGCGGCCACGGCGGTCAACAACGCGGCGGTGGCCATCGACCCGAGCGCGCACCTGTTCCCCGGGCACTCGTCCGACGGCGCCTGACGTACCGTCACCGATACTGTCCGGCCGCGACCGGTGCCGCGTCAGCGGGGCGTACGGGGCACGCTCGGCGCGAGGGCGGCGACGCCGACCGCGATCATGGTCAGCGCCGCGCCGAGCAGGGTGACGAGGCCCGGGCGGGAGGCGGCCGTGGGCAGCAGCAGGTCCAGCAGCACCGCGCCGACGATCTGCCCGGCGATGGTGGCCAGGCCGAGCAGCAGCACGCCGGTGAACCGGACGATCGCCGCGGCGATCGCGATGAACACGATCCCGATCGGCCCGCCCAGGTAGAGCCACGGCTCCGCCGGCGCGCCGCCCGCCGGCCAGCCCCGGATCGCGACGTCGACGGCGAAGGTGACCAGCAGGGCCACCGTGCCGACGGAAAAGTTCACCAGCGTGGCGGTCAGCGCGCTGCCGGCGGCCGACCGTACCCGGCCGTTGACCGCCTGCTGCCAGGCGATGCCCACCCCGGCGATCAGCGGCAGCAGGGCCAGCCCGAGGGTGCCCGGGTCGCCGAGCCGCTCGCCGACGGCCAGCAGGACCGCGACCACGGTCAGCGCCGCGCCGGCCAGCCGCCGGCCGGTGACCGGCTGGGGGCCGCTCGGGCCGACCCCCGCCCGGTCGACGGCCAGGCTGCTGCCGGACTGGCCGGCCACCACCGCGACCGTGAAGACGGCCACGCCGAGGGTACCGATGGTCAGCCCCTGGGCGGCGACCAGGAGCGCGCCGCACGCCCCGCCGAGGCACTGCCACGGCCGCAACGTGCCGTCGGTGAGCGCGCCGCGCAGGGCGACCAGGCCCCGCCGCCCACCCGGGGTGGCGGGGACCAGCACCAGCAGCACCACCAGGCCCAGCCCGAACGAGACCACCGCGGCGGCGATCCCGTCGGCCAGGCGTACGCCCAACTCGCCGTTGATCCGGGACTGCACGGCCACGGCCAGCCCGGAGGCGGTCGCGAGGCCCACGCCGGTGATCCGGCGGGCCGCCGACGGGGTCGGCGGGGCCAGCGTCCCGGCGACGCTCACTCCTGCTCGGCCAGCGGGCGGCCGTCGAAGTCGACCGCCGAGTAGAGGGCGAGCTTCTCCAGCCGGTGGTACGAGTCGATCACCCGGATCGTGCCGCTCTTCGAGCGCATGACGATCGACTGCGTGTACGCGCCGCCGGCCCGGTAGCGCACGCCCCGCAGCAGGTCGCCGGAGGTGACGCCGGTGGCCACGAAGAAGCAGTTGTCCCCGGTGACGAGGTCGTCGGTGCTCAGCACCCGGTCCAGGTCGTGCCCGGCGGCGAGCGCCTTCTCCCGCTCCTCGGCGTCGCGCGGCCAGAGCTTGGCCTGCATCGCCCCGCCCATGCACTTCAGCGCGCAGGCGGAGATGATGCCCTCGGGGGTGCCGCCGATGCCCATCAGCACGTCGACGTCCGACTCGCCCCGGGCCGCCGCGATGGAACCGGCGATGTCCCCGTCCGAGATGAAGCGGATGCCCGCCCCGGCCCGGCGGATCTGCGTGACCAGGTCGTCGTGCCGGCTCCGGTCCAGCACGCAGACCGTGACCTCGGAGACGTCGGTGCCCTTGACCTTGGCGATCCGGCGCAGGTTCTCGGCCACCCCGGCGTTGATGTCCACCACGTCGGCGTACGCCGGTCCGACGGCGAGCTTCTCCATGTAGAAGACCGCGCTCGGATCGAACATCGCACCCCGCTCGGACACGGCGAGCACCGCCAGCGCGTTCGGCATGCCCTTGCTCATCAGCGTGGTGCCGTCGACCGGGTCGACCGCGACGTCCACCTCCGGGCCGGTGCCGTCGCCGACCTGCTCGCCGTTGAAGAGCATCGGGGCGTTGTCCTTCTCGCCCTCGCCGATCACCACGACGCCCCGCATGGGGATCGAGTTGATCAGCTTGCGCATCGCGTCGACGGCGGCTCCGTCGCCGCCCTCCTTGTCACCCCGACCGACCCAGCGACCGGCGGCCATCGCCGCGGCCTCGGTGACCCGGACCAGGTCGAGGGCGAGGTTACGGTCGAGATCCTGTGGGATCCGCGTCCTGGTGTTCGTCATGACGGCTCCTCCTCGCGACGTTGCGGGGCGGCAGGGTGCGGCGTCGCCGCTGCCGGCTTTGTCGCTGATCCTCACACGATGGCTCACCCCGCGCGGGATCGGGGCGGTGATGGCCCGGATACGGCCGGTCGGGCAACTGCGAGAATGGCGGGGTGGAAGCCGCACAGCCTGCCGATCGCGTACCCGCCGACTCGACGCCGCCGGACGGCCAGCCGCCCGTCGCTCCGGCCGGGGCCACCGCCGTACCCGAGGGGGAGCCGGCGCTGGTCGGACCCGCCGGCGCGCCCGGGGCGGCCCCGCCCGACGGCCTGGCGGAGACGGGCGAGCACCCCGCGCCGCCGCCCGCGGTCGACACCCGCAAGTCGGAACGCTCGCCCAAGGACATGGCGATCTCGCTGCTCGTGCTGCTGATCCCGATCGCCCTGCTGCTCGCCTTCTACCGGGGGTTCCTCGGCGGCGACCAGCCGACGACCGTCGACCCGGCGCCCGCCCTCGAGTCGGCGCGGGCCGCCAACGCCTTCCCCGTCAGCGAGCCGGTGGAGCTGGGCGACGGGTGGCGCCCGGTCAGCGCGAACTTCCAGACCGTCGAGGGCGGGTCGAGCCTCCGTCTCGGCTATCTCACCCCCGAGGGGCGGGGCGCCCAGCTGGTGCAGAGCAGCGTGCCGCCGGAGCGGCTGCTGCCGACGGAGCTGACCGCCGAGGGGCAACCGCAGGGCCAGACGGAGCTGGGCGGGCGCACCTGGCAGCGGTACACCGCCCGCGGCAACGAGCAGGCGCTGGTCCTGCTCGAACCGAACCGGACCGTGATCGTGGCCGGCGACGCCCGGGACAACGAGCTGCGACACCTGGCCGGGGCGATCCGGTAGCCGCCCGCACGGCTGCCCCCCGGGTGTCGGTGGGATCGGCTACGCTGCCCCGGCTCACTGCCCGGCGGCTGACGTCCGCCGGGTGCTTACCGTTTCGCGAAGAGAGACAACTGTGAACATTCGACGGTGGAGCGTCGGCGTGCTCGCCGCCACCCTTCTGGTTCCCGGCCTGACGGCCTGCAAGTCGGACACTTCGGAGTCCGCCGCCGGCGGCTCGTCCGCGTCGTCCGCACCGGCCGTGCCCGCCGACCCGAAGGAGGCGCTGCTCGCCTCCACCAAGGAGATCGAGAAGGGCAACTTCACCTTCACGCTCGCCGGCGCCGGGCTGAGCGGCAAGGGCCTGGTGCACAAGCCCAGCAACAGCGCGCAGTTCAGCATGAAGTTCGACGACGGCTCCGGCGCGTCGATGGGCATGGAGCTGATCTTCATCCAGCCCGACAGCTGGGTGATGATCGACCTCGGCGAGCTGGGCAACATGATCCCGGGCGCGGAGAAGATGAAGGGCAAGTACCAGCACCTCGACCAGTCCAAGGTCAAGGGCGCCGGCGAGCTCAGCCGCTACATGGAGGAGGTCGACCCGGCCGGCAGCGCGGACCTGACCAAGGGCATCACCGAGGTGCAGAAGACCGCCGAGGGCAGCTACACCGGCAAGCTCGACGCGTCCGCCGCGACCGAGTCGTCCGCCGTGGACGCCGACCTGGTCAAGGCCCTCGGCGCTCAGGCCAAGTCGCTGCCCTTCACCGCCAAGCTGGACGCGGAGGGCCGGCTCACCGAGCTGGTCATCTCGGTGCCGGCCGCCGGTGAGACCAAGGCGCACGACATCAAGGTCACGTACGCGGACTACGGCAACGCCACCGCCGCGCAGAAGCCGGCGGCCGACAAGGTGGTCGAGGCCTCCCCGGAGACCTACGAGATGTTCAAGAAGTAGCACCGGCAGACGGAACGGGGCGGCCTCGGCCGCCCCGTTTCCGCGTTCCGGTCACCCGGGCGGGGGCAACCGGACATCCCGGTGATTGTGCGACGCCGCGACAGGGAACAGGAGTGGAGCGAACCCCGGTCGGCCGCCGAGGCGACCGGCCCCAGGGGCTCGCGCGGCGCAGCCGACGTGGTGCGTCGCCCGGTTTCCGGCCGCCGCCAGGTGCGTCGGGTGACCCTCGTGGGAGACACGTATGACTGTTCGACGCCTGAGCGCCGGCCTGGTGGCCGCCGCCCTGTTCACTCCCGGTCTGGCTGCCTGCAACGCTTCCGGGACCCCGACGGCGGGCTCGTCCGCCTCCCCGGCCGTCTCGGCCTCCGGCACGCCCTCGGCCTCGGGTGCGCCCGCGGCCTCCGGCAGCGCGGCCCCGGTGCCCGGCGACGCCAAGCAGGCACTGCTGGCCTCGACCCGCGAGATCAGCAACGGCAACTTCCGGTTCACCATGTCCGGTGTCGGCTCGACGGCCGAGGGTCGGGTGCACGAGCCCACCCAGAGCGCCGAGATGCGGGTGACGATCGGCAAGCCGACCGACGACCTGTTCATGAAGCTCGACCTCGTCCACTACAAGCCGGACAGCTGGGTGAAGGTCGAGCTCGGCGGCACGACCGCCAGCAGCGTGCCGGGCGTGCAGAAGCTGAACCTCGGCAAGTACCAGCACCTGGACCAGACCCGGATCAAGGGCAACCGGAACCTCGGCTTCGACTTCGACAAGGTCGACCCCGCCGGCAGCGAGGTGCTGACGCAGGGCATCACGGAGGTGCGCCAGACGGGCGAGGGCGCGTACGCCGGCACCATCGACGTGTCGAAGGCGGCCGAGGCGGGTTCGGTGGACCCGACGGTGATCACGGCCCTCGGGGCGCAGGCGAAGTCGGTGCCGTTCACCGCGAAGCTCGACCCGCAGGGCCGGCTCAGCGAGATGGTCATCCAGATCCCGGCCGCCGGCCAGACGAAGGCGCAGGACATCCGGATCACGTACTCGGACTACGGCAGCGCCACCGCCGCGCAGAAGCCGCCGGCGGACCAGGTCGTCGAGGCGCCGGCCGAGTTCTACAACCTGTTCAACTGACGCCAGCCCGCCCGACCCCAGCCCCGTCGATCATGCGGTTGTGGTGGGTGACAGAGGGCACGAAAAGCCCTCTACCGCCCACCACAACTCCATGATCGACGCGCGGTTGGGGCGAGGGTGGGTCAGGAGGCCGCGGGCGGGTCCTGGCGGGCGGCGTTGATGCGGGCGCGGGCGCCGTCGAGCCAGCGCTGGCAGGTCTCGGCGAGCTTCTCGCCGCGCTCCCAGAGCGCCAGCGACTCCTCCAGCGTGGTGCCGCCGGTCTCCAGCCGCTCGACCACCGACGCCAGCTCGGCGCGGGCCTGCTCGTAGCTGAGCCGTTCGTCCTTCTTCTCGTCAGTCATCGCTGCCATCCCACCACATCGTGATCCCCGTCCCCGCTCAGCCGTCGACCGTCGCGGCCAGCTCGCCGTCGGCGAGGCGCACCCGGAGCGGGTCGCCCTCGCCGACCTCGGACGCGGCGCGGACGACCTGACCGTCGGCGCGCTGGACGATCGCGTAGCCCCGGTCGAGGGTGGCGGCGGGGGAGAGGGCGCGCAGCCGGGCCAGGGTGTGCCGCAGGTCGTCGTCGGCGGCGGCGAGCCGGTGGTCCAGGCAGCGCCCGGCCCGCTGGCGCAGCCCGGTCAGGTCGGCGAGCCGCTGGTCGACCATCACCTGCGGGCGGGCCAGCACCGGCCGGGAGCGCAGCCCGTCGAGCCGGTGCGACTCGCGGTCCACGAGGTTGCGCACCGCGCGTTCGAGGCGGTGCCGGGCCTGCCGGATGACGCGCACCTCCTCGGTGAGGTCGGGCACCACGCGCTTGGCCGCGTCGGTCGGCGTCGAGGCCCGCACGTCGGCGACGTAGTCGACCAGCGGCGTGTCGGTCTCGTGGCCGATCGCGCTGACCACCGGCGTGCGGCAGGCGAAGACCGCCCGGCAGAGCGCCTCGTCGGAAAAGGGGAGCAGATCCTCGATGCCACCCCCGCCCCGGGCGATGACGATCACGTCGACGGCCGGGTCGGCGTCCAGCACCTTGAGCGCGTCGACGATCTGCGGAACCGCGCTCGGCCCCTGCACGGCCACGTTGACCGTGCGGAACTCCACCGCCGGCCAGCGCCGGCGGGCGTTGGTCAGCACGTCCCGCTCGGCGGCCGAGGCGCGGCCCGTGATCAGCCCGACCCGGTTCGGCAGGAACGGCGGCCGGCGCTTGCGCGCCCGGTCGAACAACCCCTCCGCCGCCAGCAGCTTCTTGAGCTTCTCCAGCCGGGCCAGCAGCTCGCCGAGGCCGACCTGCCGGATCTCGTCGGCGCGCAGGCTCAGCGTGCCCCGCGCGGCGTAGAACTCCGGCTTGGCGTGCAGCACCACCCGCGCGCCCTCGCGCAGCTCCGGCGCGCCGACGTCCAGGACGTCCCGGTTGGTGGTGACCGTCAGGCTCAGGTCGGCCGACGGGTCCCGCAGGGTGAGGAAGACGGTGCTGGCGCCCGGCCGGCGGCTGATCTGCGCCACCTGCCCGTCCACCCACACCCAGCCCAGCCGGGCGATCCAGGCGCCGACCTTCTGGCTGACCACCCGGACCGGCCACGGCTCCTCGGACGTGCTCCGCCCCACCTCGCCTGTGCTCACGCGCCCACCCTACGGCCCGCCCCGGACAGTCCCGCGCGGCTCGTCGGTGGCGTAGTGGTGGCCGTCGCGTCCCGCGTCGCGCTCCGCAGCGGCACGTACGATGGGCGGGTGACTCAGGTTGAAGCGACGTCCCGGACCGGCAAGCGCGTGATCCTGGCCAAGCCCCGCGGCTACTGCGCGGGCGTGGACCGCGCGGTGCAGACCGTGGAGGAGGCACTCAAGCTCTACGGCGCCCCGATCTACGTGCGCAAGCAGATCGTGCACAACAAGCACGTCGTGCAGACCCTGGAGGCCCAGGGTGCGATCTTCGTGGAGGAGAACGAGGAGGTGCCGGAGGGAGCCACCGTCATCTTCTCCGCGCACGGGGTGGCCCCGGAGGTCTACGAGCAGGCCCGCACCCGCTCGCTGCGGGCGATCGACGCGACCTGCCCGCTGGTCACCAAGGTGCACCAGGAGGCGAAGCGGTTCGCCGCCGAGGACTACGACATCCTGCTGATCGGCCACGAGGGGCACGAGGAGGTCATCGGCACCTCCGGCGAGGCCCCCGAGCACATCCAGCTCGTGGACGGCCCGGAGGACGCCGACAGGATCACCGTCCGCGACCCGAACAAGGTCGTCTGGCTCTCCCAGACCACCCTCTCGGTCGACGAGACGCTGGAGACGGTGGCCCGGCTCAAGAAGCGGCTGCCGATGCTCCAGTCGCCGCCCAGCGACGACATCTGCTACGCCACCTCCAACCGGCAGCACGTGGTCAAGGAGATCGCGCCCGAGTGCGACGTGGTGATCGTCGTGGGCTCGACCAACTCCTCCAACTCCGTACGCCTCGTCGAGGTCGCCCTGGACGCCGGGGCGCGCGCCGGCCACCTCGTCGACTTCGCGCACGAGATCGACGACGCGTGGCTTGAGGGGGCGCGCACGGTCGGCCTGACCTCGGGCGCCAGCGTGCCCGACCAGCTGGTCCAGGAGGTGCTCGCCCACCTCGCCGCGCGCGGCTTCACCGACGTCGACGAGGTGGTGACCGCCAACGAGCGGCTGACCTTCTCGCTGCCGCAGGAGCTCAAGCGGGACATGAAGGCCGCCGCCGCGGCCCGCGGCTGAGCGGACGGGAACGGCGGGCGGCCCCGCTGCGTCAGACTCGGGTATGAGGACTCTTCGGCTCGCCGTCTCCGCGCTGGCCGTCTGCGTGGCGCTGAGCGCCTGCGGCGGCCAGGACGGTGCCGGCGACACCCCCACCCCGACCCCGACGGGAGCACAGCCGGTGACCAGCCCGCCCAGCCCGGATCCGAGCAGCCCCGCAGTCCCGCCGACCCCCGGCGACCCGGTGGACCCGACGGGGCCGGCCCTGCCCCCGCCCACGAGGCCCGGCGGCGGGCCGACGAAGCCGCCGCCGGCCGGCGGGGCCACGCTGACCGGGACCGTCACCGCCGGCGTGGAGCCCAACTGCCTGCTGCTCGACAACTACCTGCTGATCGGCGGCCCGCGTGACCTGCTGAAGCCGGGCGCGAAGGTCACGGTCACCGGCCGGGTCCAGCGGGACCTGCTCACGACCTGCCAGCAGGGCACGCCCTTCCTGGTCGAGACCGCCCGCCGCGGCTGACCCGGACGGGCCCGGGCCCGTCCGGTCGTGGTCACGCGCGGAACGTCCCGGGCCGTGCGTCGCGGCACTGATCGCCGAAACGGGCGGAGCCCGCCCCCGGCTGGGGGCGGGCTCCGGTGTTCCGGTGCGGGACGGGTCAGTTCACGGTGCCGATGGAGACGGCGCCGCGGCCGACGACCGCGCCCTCGGTGGTCACCACGGACAGCTCACCGAAGAGCGCCCGACCGGCGACCGGGGTGGACTGGGCGGTCACCGTACCGGTGAGGGTGGCGGTGGCGCCGTGGGCCAGGTCGAGCGGGGTGGCGGGCGCCGAGAGGCTGCCCAGCGCCGCCGCCGAGAACGAGTCCCGGTAGTCGTACGCGGTGCTGCCACCGGCCCCGTCCACCGCGTAGCCCTCGACGACCACCCGGTAGGTGCCCGCCGGCGGGTTGTTGAGGGTCACGGCCTCCTCGGAGTCGCCGTCGGCGGCCCGACCGACCTCCGCGGTGCCGCGGAAGACGTAGAGGTCGAGGTCGGCCGCGGCGCTGGCCGGGCTGCCGATCCGGGCGGTGAAGCGGGTCGCGCCCGCCGGCACCTCCACGGTGTACTCCTGCGACGCGCCCTCGGCGATGGTCGGCCGCTCAGCGTGGACGCTGGAGAGCGGGCCGCCCTGGCCGGTCACCGCGACCGGGCCGAAGGTGTTGGTCAGCGACCAGGTCACCGGGGTCGCCGCACCGGCGGTGACCGACGGCAGCTCGACCACGGCCGGCTCGACCGCGACACCCTGCACCCGCGCCGTGAGCTGGAACGGGTTGTTCAGCGACGGCGAGGTCCGACGGGACTCCACCTCGATCTCCCAGACCCCGGCGATCGGGTTCTGGTAGTCGCGCTCCTGCGGCTTGCAGGCGTTGGCGTCGGAGAAGTTGGTGTAGCAGGCGAGGCTGGAGGTGCTCTCCACCGGGACGCCGTACGGGTTGAAGGCGATGAACCGGGTCTGCGAACCGGTGGCGATGCCGGAGAGGTTCACCTGGAGGGCGCCCGTGCCCGGCGGAACCGTCACGAAGTACGAGGTGAAGCTGTTCCGGTCGACCGAGCCCTCGGCCGAGAAGGAGAAGTCCGGCTTCTGCACGTCGTTCGAGGCGACGACGACGGTGGAGACCTCGAAGTCGACGACCGAGGTGGCCGGGTCGTCGATCGTCATGATCGCGCCGTGCGCGCCGGCGGTGGCGGGCTTGGCGGTGACCGGGACGGTGACGGTCTTGTTCAGCGGGAGCGAGACGGTCTTCGGCGCCTTGAAGGTGCCGTCGTTGCCGCGCAGGCCCACGTTGTGCTTCACGGTGCCGGCCGGCCCGCTGGTACGGGTGACCTGGACCTGGTAGCTCTTCGACTGGCCGACCCGCTGCCCACCCTCGGCGGAGGCGCAACGGTTGTAGAGGCCGGTGCCCCGGTTCGGGGTGCTCAGCTGACCGGACAGGACGGTGCAGACCGGAGCCTCGGAGGTGTAGGAGCGCGTCTCCACGCCCTTGCGCAGCAGCTTCCACGCGCCCGGCACGTTGAACATGCCGTAGCCCTGGCCGTACGTCGGGACGTCCTTGATCGGCTTGGCCGAGCTGTAGATCGCCCGGCGCAGTGCGGCCGGAGTGACGCCCTTGTCGGTCGCCTTGGCGGCCGACAGCAGCAGCGCGGCGGCGCCGGCGGCCTGCGGGGAGGCCATCGAGGTGCCGTTCAGCATCGCGTAGCCCGGGGGCAGCGCGTAGCCGGCCTCGGGGGCCGGGTTGCCGAGCTGCCAGGTCGGGGCGGTGGAGATGGCCGAGCCGGGGGCGGCGATGTTCGGCTTGAAGCCGCCGTCCTCACGCGGGCCGCGGGAGGAGAAGTTGAACAGCGCGTTCTTCTTCTTCACCACGGAGCCGTAGTTGGCCAGCCAGGTGTCCTTGCTGATGCTCGCCGCGACGCTGACCACGTTGGCGGAGGCCGACGGGTCGCCGATGGTGTTCAGGCCCGGGCCGGAGTTGCCGGCCGAGATGAACATCTGCACGCCGTAGGTGGTGATCAGGTTGTTGTAGAGCTCGGCGCGGGCGTTGTTGCCGTCGTTCAGCGCCGGCAGGCCGCCGATCGACATGTTGATCACGTCGACCTTGCGGTTGATCACCAGGTCGGCCATGCCGGTGGTGAGGGCGGCGTAGGTGCAGCCGCCGCCCCACGAGCAGGCGCGGGCGGAGACCAGCTTGGCACCGGGCGCGGCACCGTCGAAGGCGCCGTTGCCGAGCATGTCGTTGGCGGCGGTGATGCCGGCGACGTGGGTGCCGTGGGTGCTCTCGACGATGCCGATGTTGACGTAGTCCACCAGGCCGGGGCCGCCGATGGGGGCGGTGTCCACGTCCTCGCGGTACTCGACCACGAACGGGATCCGCTCGGCCACCGGGGTGGCCGGGTTGTCGGTGCCGAAGTGGTTGACGTCGAACTTCTCCTTGTACGGCCGCATCAGGGCGTCGTCGGTGAAGTCGTTGTTCTGGTTGACGTCCACCCAGATGTTGTTGGTGGCCGGGTCGTAGAGGATGCCGAACGTGTCGGTCCGGTCCCCGTCGCGGTTGACGTCACCGGCCGGGTCGCTGGCGGCCGTGATCGACTCGCTGAACCGGTTGAACCGGTAGGTGCCCGCCGGGGCGGTCCAGGTCGCGCCGCCGGAGGTGAACGTCGGACCGGTCACCGCGGTGAGCATCGGGCGCCAGGTGGCGTCCTCGAACGGGTCCGTGGCGGTGACCCAGTCGACGATCTTCCGCTCGCCGGTGGTGGTCTTCTGCAGCGCCGGGTGGCCGAGGTCCACACCGGAGTCCATGATGCCGATCGTGACGCCGCGGCCGTCCCACTGGGGGTTGTCCGCCACGAAGTCGACCGCGCCGATCTCGTTCGTCGGCATGTAGGGGTTGGCGGCCGGGGTGCCGGCCCCGGGACCGGGCAGGGTTGCGGCCTGCTTCGCCGCCTTCTTGCCGGAGGGGGCGACCTCGGGCGTCGGGTCGGGCAGCTGGATGGTCTCGTCGAGGTCCACGGCGGAGACGCCGGGCAGCGTGGCCGCCTTGACCACCTTGGCGGTGGGGACCTTGGCCAGGACGTAGCCGATGCTGTCGTACCGCTCGGTGACGGCGGCACCCAGGTCCTTGAGGTCGGCGGCGACGTCCTTCGCCTCGCCCTTCTTGGTGGCCACGATCAGCGTGACGGTCGGGGCCTTCTTCGCCTCCGCCTCGGCGAGCAGCTTGGCGTCGTGCGAGCCCAGCGCCTCCACGGGGGTGGCCTGGGATGCGTCGGGTGCGGCGGTGGGCGCGGCGCTCGCGGTGGCGGCACCGCCAGCCACGGTCACGGCGCTGGCCGCCACGACCGACGCGAAGAGCGCGGCGGATGTCCGCCGGCTCAGGTTTCGGGGTTTGCTCACGTTCTCTTTCCTCCAGAGAACAGGGCCCTCAGATGCAGGGCACGCGTGAGGCGAATCCTTCGCGCTGTCGCTGGTCACTGTCACTACCGCCGAGTTCGTTGTGACCACTTCGTGACATGGGTGGATGTCCATTGTCACATCGGCGGTGGTAGGTATCGGCCGTCAGTCCAGTGTCGACCGTCCGGTCGTCGGCTCGGCCTCGGCGGTTTCGAGCAGCTCGGGAGCCTGCGGCTGCCGAGGGGTCAGCTCAACCTGCGCCGGTGCGGCCAGCTCCTGGTCGGAGACCCCCAGCTCGGCGAGCTTGCGGGCGCTGACCAGCACGCGCGCCTCCAGCGACCCGACCGCCCGGTTGTACGCGGTCACCGCGCCGCCGAGCGACGCGCCGAGCTTGCCGACGTGCTCGCCCAGGGTCGACAGTCGCCCGTAGAGCTCCCGGGCGAGCGAGTGCACCGCCACCGCGTTGCGCGCCAGCGCCTCCTGCCGCCACGAGTAGGCGACCGTACGCAGCAACGCCACCAGGGTGGCCGGGGTCGCCAGCACCACGTTGCGGGCGAACGCGTGCTCCAGCAGCGTCGGGTCGCGTTGCAACGCGACGTCGAGGAACGGGTCGGCCGGCACGAAGAGCACCACGAACTCCGGCGTGCTGTCGAACGCGGCCCAGTAGGTCTTGGCGGCCAGCGCGTCCACGTGCGCGCGCAGGTGCTTCGCGTGCGCGTCGAGGTGCGTGTTCCGGCCCCGCTCGTCGCGGGCCTCCATCGCCGTCAGGTAGGCGTCGAACGGGGCCTTGGCGTCCACCACCACCGACCGGCCGCCGTGCAGCCGGACCACCAGGTCGGGGCGGACCCCTTGGTGGTCGGTGGCGGCGGTGACCTGCTCGGAGAAGTCGCAGTGCTCCAGCAGGCCGGCCGCCTCGACGATCCGGCGCAACTGGTGCTCGCCCCACCGGCCCCGCACCTGGGGTGCCCGCAGGGCCGCCACCAGCTGTTTCGTCTCGGTGCGCAACTCGCCCGAGACCGTGCTCATCGCACGGACCTGCTCGCGCAGCTCGGCGTACGCGTCGACCCGGTCGTGCTCCAGCTCGGCGACCCGCTGCTCGTAGCGGCGCAGCGTGTCGTGCAGCGGGGCGACGGCGCGGGCCACCGCCTCCTGGGACTGCGCGGTGGCCTCGTAGCTCAGCGCCCGCATGGACTGCTCCAGGCGGCCCTCGCCCTCCCGGGTGGCCCGCAGCGTGGCGTCCAGCCGGGCGATCTCGGTCGCCGAGCGGGTCCGGGCGGCGCACCAGCCCGCCGCACCCCCGGCGGCGAGGCAGACGATCACCACGGCCAGCGTCGAGAAGTCCACCCCCGGAGCTTGCCAGACCGGCCCGCCGCCCGCCGCCGCGCCGCTCTCGGAGGACTCGCCGGCGGCGCCGGCCCCGCCCGCCGGGCGGGCCGCGCTGCGCCGATCGGAGGCGTGCCGCTGGCCTGGCCTGGGTAACGTCGCAGACATGAGATATCTGCCGCTGCTCATCCTCGTGGTGCTGCTGGTGGGTGCGTTCCTCTGGTGGCGCCGGGAGAGCGCGGCCCGGGAGGCCAGGCGCCTCGCCGACGTGCGGGCCGACGCCCAGCGCTGGTACGAGCGCCTCGGCGGTCAGGTGATGAACCTGCACGGCGACCACCCGGCCGTGCGGCAGGCGCTGGTCGACGCCGGGGAGCGCTACAACGCGGCCGGCAGCCAGCTGGAGCAGGCCCGCAGCGTCGAGCAGTACCGCCTGGCCCGGGAGACCGCGCTGGAGGGGCTGACCTACGCGCGGGCGGCCCGGGTGGCGCTCGGCATCGACCCCGGCCCCGAACTGCCCCCGCTGGCCGCCGCGCAGGGCGTGGGACAGCTCACCCGGGAGCGTCAGGTCGACGTGCGGGGGCAGACGTTCAAGGCCGGGCCGCAGCCCGGCCGGGACACCCCCTACTACTACCCGGGCGGGCGCTACCAGGGCCGGCCGGTGCCGGCGGGCTGGTACTCCACCCCCTGGTGGAAGACGGCGCTGGGCGCCGGCGCGGGGGTCCTCGGCGGCATCCTGATCGCCGACGCGCTCTTTTCGCCCGGCTTCGCCGATCCCGGATACGGCTACGAGGCCGGCTACCAGGAGGGTTTCGGGGACGCCTCCGGCTACGGCGAGCAGGGCGGTGAGGTCGGCGGCGACGCCGGGGGCGGCGACTTCGGTGGCGGGGACTTCGGCGGCGGGGACTTCGGCGGCGGCGGCGACTGGTAGGCCGACGGCGCGGGCCGGGACCGCCGGTTGCCGTGTCGGGAGGGCACCTTCGGCGCGCGAGTAGCGTCAGGGAGGTGCCCTCCGCACGTCTCAGCCCGTGTTGCGCATGCCGGCGGCGATGCCGTTGACCGTGGTCAGCAGCGCGCGCTCCAGCGCCGTACCGTCGCTCGGCGCCCGCCGGCCGCCCGGCGCGGTGGCCACCGCCCGGCCCGCCGCCCCGGACTCCCGGTACTGGCGCAGCAGGGCCACCTGGAGGTGGTGCAGCGGCTCCAGGTAGGTGTCGCGGACGGCCAGGGTGCGCTGGAGCACCGGCGAGCTCTCCAGCAGGGCCGGCGAGGAGGTCACCGCCAGCACCTCCCGCTTGGTCAGCTCGTACTCCTGCTCGATCTTGTGGAAGATCGGGTGCAGCTTCTTCGGCACCAGCGTCTCGACGTACCGGCGGGCGATGCTGAGGTCGGTCTTGGTGAGCATCATCTCGACGTTCGACAGGAACGTGCGGAAGAAGTGCCAGTTGCGGTGCATCTCGGCCAGCACGTCCTCCAGCCCCGCCTCCCGGGCCGCGGCCAGGCCGGAGCCGACCCCGAACCAGCCGGGCACGATCTGCCGGGTCTGGGTCCAGCCGAACACCCACGGGATGGCGCGCAGCCCGGCCAGCCCGGCCCCCGTGTTCGGCCGCTTCGCCGGCCGGGAGCCGATGTTGAGCGCGCCGAGCAGCTCCGTCGGCGTCGACGCCCAGAAGTACGCGGGCAGGTCCGGGTCCTCGACCAGCGACCGGTACGACCGGAAGGCCGAGTCGGAGACCAGCTCCATCGTGGCGTCCCAGCGTTCCAGCATCTCGGCGGGCTGGCGGGGCGCGGTGTGCAGCAGGGTGGCCTGGAGCACCGCGGCCAGGGTCAGCTCCAGGTTCTCCCGCGCCAGCGACGGCAGGGAGTACTTGTCGGAGATGACCTCGCCCTGCTCGGTCACCTTGATCGCGCCGTCCAGGGTGCCGTACGGCTGGGCCAGGATCGCCTCGTGCGTCGGCCCGCCGCCGCGCCCCACCGTGCCGCCGCGACCGTGGAAGAGCCGCAGGTGCACGCCGTGCCGGGCGGCCACGTCGCGCAGCGCGCGCTGGGCCCGGTGGATCGACCACTGGCTGGTGGTGATGCCGGCCTCCTTGTTGGAGTCGGAGTAGCCCAGCATCACCTCCTGCACGTCGCCCCGCGCCGCCACCAGCGCCCGGTACGCCGGCAGCGAGAGCAGCTCGTCGAGCAGCTCGCCACCGGCGTTCAACTCGGCCGGGGTCTCCAGCAGCGGCACGAAGCCGATCCGGGCCCGGCCGCTGTGCACGTCGATCAGGCCGGCCTCGCGGGCCAGCACCACCGCGGCGAGCACGTCGTCGACCCCGAGCGTCATCGAGACGATGTACGACTCGATGACCTCGTTGCCGAACCGGTCCTGCGCCTCGCGGATGGTGCCGAACACGTCGAACGTCTTGCGGGTCGCCTCGGTCAGCGGGGTGTCCAGCGTGGAGAGCGGCCGGCGGCCGGTCAGCTCGTCGGCGAGCAGCTTCGTCCGCTCCAGCCGGCTCAGCGACGGGTAGTCGGGGACCTCGCCGACGGCCGCGTAGAGCTGGGCGAGCACCGCGTGGTGCGCCTCGGCGTGCTCCCGGACGTCCATGGTCGCCAGGTGCAGCCCGAACGCGGAGACCGTACGGATGGTCGAGGCGAGCCGGCCCACGGCGGTGAGCTGACCGGCGTTGCGGGCCAGCGAGGCGCGCAGCAGCTCCAGGTCGGCGACCAGCTCGGCGGAGCCGCGGTAGTCCCGCCCCGGCACGTGCGCGGTGCCCTGGCGCAGCCGCTGCCGGGTGTTGGCCAGCTTCGCCTTCACGCAGCGGGCCTTGAGCCGGTAGGGCTCCTCGGCGTTGACCCGGCGGAACCGGGCCGCCACCTCGGGCAGCGCGTCCAGGTCGGTGGCGAGGCTGGCGGAGAGGTCGAGCGACACCCCGCGCAGCCGCCGGGACACCGACACCTCGTCGATCAGGTGGTCCATCGCCTTCTCGGTGGCCGCGATGCCGTGCTCGTGCTGGATGGTCAGCACCTCGCGGGTCACGGCCGGCGTGACGAACGGGTTGCCGTCGCGGTCGCCGCCGATCCAGGTGCCGAAGGACAACGGCCGAGCGGTCGGGGAGGTCTCCACGCCGAGGGTGCGCAGCGTGTCGGCGAGGTCGTCGAGGACCTGCGGGGCGGCCTCGGCGTACAGGTCGCGCAGGTAGTAGATGGCGTTGCGGGCCTCGTCGGTCGGGTCCGGCCGGTCCAGCCGCAGCTCGTCGGTCTGCCACATCAGGTCGAGCAGCTCGGCGAGGCGGCGGTTGGCCGGGCCCTCGTCGCTGGCGCCGTAGAGGATCGCGTTGGCGGTCTCGGTGTCCAGCTCGTCGGCGATGGCGCGCAGCTTCGACAGGATCGACCGGCGGGCCGCCTCGGTCGGGTGGGCGGTGAAGACGGGCCGTACCGCCAGCCGCCGGGCCGCCGCGGCGATCTCCTCCGCCGGCACCCCGCGCTCGGCGATCATCTTGGCCGCCTGGTCCAGCCAGCCGCCCTGGACCGCCCGGCGGCGGCGCAGTTCCCGGGCCCGATGCACCTGCTCGGTGATGTTGGCCAGGTGGAAGTAGGTGGAGAAGGCGCGGGCCAGCTTGGTGCCGGTGGTGACGTCCAGGCCGGCGAGGCGCTGCGCGGCGGCGGGCGCGTCGGAGCGCACCTGGGCGCGGATCTCCTCGACGAGGTCGAGCAGCGGCCGACCCTCCTGGCGGGCGAGGGTCTGCCCGAGCAGGGTGCCGAGGCGGCGGATGTCGGCCCGCAGGGCGGCGTCGGGGCCGTCGTGGTCGTGCTGGTCGGTCACGATGCGCTCCTTACGCGAGTACGAAGGACAGCGCTGTCCGACTTCCTGGATCGTATCCGCGTCCCCCGCCGGGGAGGAGGGGACCCTTGCAATCGTCCGCGGCGCGGGAGGCGCACCTTGCTCGCGTCTCAGCCGGCACCGGGCGCGTCTTCGCTGGTGGCGGCGGATGCGGTGCGGCTGTCGGCGCGGCGGCGGGCCTGGAACGGGGTGGCGCTGAGCACACCCGCCACGCCCAGCGCCGCCCAGATGGTGAGCCCGGCGAGCGGCCAACCGGTCGACCGGCGGTCGAAGTAGACGACGGATTCGAGCAGGTCGGTGGCGAGCCCCGGCACGTTCCACCGGTGCATGCCGCGCAGCCAGGTGGGGAGGAACTCGGGGGCGTAGATGCCGCCGGAACCGGGGTTGCCGAGCACGACCAGCAGCAGGATCACCAGCCCGGTGCCGAACAGCCCCAGCCAGCCCTGCACCGCCGAGGCGATCATCGCCGCCGCGAGGACCGTCAGCGCCCCGCTCGCGGCGACGCCGACCAGGTCGTGGTCCCAGACGTCCAGGACCGGCCCGACCACGACCGCGCCGACGACCCCGAGCACCAGGCTGTAGGCGGCCAGCGCGGCGATCCGCAGCCCGGCGCGGCGCAGGCTGCGCGGGGCCGTGCCGTTGCCCAGGCCGAGCACGGTGGCGGCGAGGTAGCCGCCCAGCACGTACCCGACGGCCAGGTAGAACGGCACGAGCCCGCGCGGGTCGGTCGGGGCCACCGGCACGTCGTCGGTGACCCGCAGCGGCATCTCCGCCTGCCGGGCGGCGGTGCCGAGCACCTGGACGACGACGTCGGCGGCGGCCGGCGCGGCGGCGCTGGCGGTGGTCAGGACCAGCCCGCCCTCGGCGGTGGCGGCGAGCACCGCGTACACCTCGCGGGTGTGCAGGCCGTCGTCGGCGGCCTCCGGGTCGTCGTAGCCGACCGCTTCGAGGGTGTCGGTCTGGTTGCGTACGGCGGCGAGGAGGGCCTCCGCCTTCTGGTCCCCGCGCACCACCCCCACCGGCACGTCGCGCGGCGTGGGCCGGTGCAGCGCGCCGACGTACGCGGTGATGAACGCGGTGGCGAGCACCAGGGTGCCGAGCAGCAGCGCGGCGGTACGCGGCAGCCTGTCGCGGATCTCCTGGTCCACGCCGTCAGCCTAGGGTGGCTTCTGCCCGTTACGCGGCGTTTCGCGACCCGGGAAAACCGGTTCCGCCGCTCGGTAGCGTCCGGTCATGACGTCGCCGAGCTATCCCCCCAAGCCCCGACCGGGAGACCGGGTCGCGGTCGTCTCGCCCTCCGCCGGCCTGCCGGCGATCTTCCCCCACGTGTACGAGCTGGGGCTGCGCCGGCTGCGCGAGGAGTTCGACCTGGAGCCGGTGGAGTACCCGACCACCCGGGTGCTCGACGCCGACCCGCGCGACCGGGCCCGGGACCTGACCGCCGCCTTCGCCGACCCGACGGTCACCGCCGTGCTCGCCACGGTGGGCGGGGACGACCTGATCACGGTCACCCCGCACCTGGACGACGCCGTGCTGCGGGCCAACCCGAAGCCGTACTTCGGCTACTCCGACAACACGAACGTCCTCAACCACCTGCACCGGCTGGGCATCGTGTCGTACCACGGCGGGTCGGTGCTGGTGCACCTCGGCCGCTCGGGCAGCCCGCACCCGCTGACCTTCGACTCGCTGCGCGCGGCCCTCTTCACCTCCGGCTGGTACGACCTCACGCCCGCGCCGGAGTGGGGCGACCGGCCGAACGACTGGCGGGACCCGGCGACGCTGGCCGACGAGCCGGAGATGCTCCCGGGCGAGGGCTGGCGCTGGCAGGGGCCGTCGACGGTCGTCGAGGGGCACACCTGGGGCGGCAACCTGGAGATCCTGCACTGGCTGCTGGCCGCCGACCGGGTGCCGGCGGCCGGGGACCTGGCCGGGGCGGTGCTGATGGTCGAGACCTCGGAGGAACTGCCCCCGGCCACCGAGGTGTTCCGGATGCTGCGCAACATGGGCGAGCGGGGGCTGCTCGCCGGCTTCCCGGCGGTCCTCGTCGGCCGGCCGAAGGCGTGGGACTTCGACCGGCCGCACACCCCCGACGAGCGGCGGGACTGGGCGCGGGCGCAGCGGGAGGCGGTCACCCGGGCGCTCGCCGCCTACCGCCCGGACGCGGTGGTGGTCTTCGACGTCGACCTCGGCCACACCGACCCGCAGCTGATCGTCCCGTACGGCGGCGAGATCCGGGTCGACGCCGTCGAGCGCCGCATCTCGGTCCGCTACTGACCCACCCCTCGCACGCCGCCCCGCCCCTGCCGGGTCCGCGGTCGGTCAGGCGGGGTCGAGCACGGCGAACGCCCGGACCGGGAAGGTGCCCATGCCGGCCACCATCGGCGGGGCGGCCGTGAACCGGAAGCCGGTCGGTGGCAGCGCGTCGAGCCCCGTCAGGTGCTCCACGATCGGCACGCCGGCGGCCAGCAAAGCGCTGTGCGCCGGGCGCTCGCCGGCCGCCGCGGGACTCATGTCGTCGATGTTGATCGAGTCGATGCCGACCAGGGCGGCGCCCGCGTCGACCAGGGCCCGGGCGCCGTCCCCGGTGAGGTACGGCGCCTGCGGCGCGCCGTACCGGTCGGTGCCGAAGTGCGCCGACCAGCCGGTGTGCAGCAGCACCGCCCGCCCCGCGACGTCGTACGGCGCCAGCAGCAGCCGGTCCACCGCGCGGGTGCCCGCCGGCACCCGGACCACGACGCCGGGCAGGTCGGCGAGGCGGTCCAGCCCGGTGGCGGCGAGGTCGGCTCCCTCGGCGAAGCGGTGGGCGGGCGTGTCCACGTACGTGCCGGTGTTGGCGATCATGTCGATCCGCCCCACCTGGAACTCGGTGCCGGGGGCGTAGTTGGCGCGGGACGCCTCCCGGGTCAGCCACTCGGTGATCCGCGGCGCCGGCCAGCCCGGCAGGGTGGTCATGCCGTCGGTGACCACGTGGCTCAGCTCCACCAGCCGTCGCCGGGAGGCGCCGTGCGGGTCGGCCCCGGCCGCCACGCCCCGGCCGCCCTTGTGCGGCTCCTCGACGAGCGTCTTGCCGGTGATCCGGACCTCCGCCACCATCAGCAGCCCGAGGTGCCGGACGAAGAGCGCCGCCAGCTCGTCGTCGGCGATGTCGCGGCCGGGGATGTCCAGCCGGAACCCGTCCGTCCGCAGCCCGCCGCCGTTGGCGAAGGTGACCTCCGCGTCGAACTGTGCCCGCCACTGGTTGCCCATCAGCGCAGCCGATCACGGCCGACCGGCCCCGTCAAGATCCTTCCCGCGAACGGCTGGGCGTCGAGGGTGGCGAGCAGGAACACACGACCGCCGGGCTGTCGCGCCCACCGGAGTGCCGTACAGGGGGGTGTACGGCACCGCCGGCGGGCGGCGACGGCACCTCGGGCGTCGCCGAGGTCACAGTCGGGTGGAGCTGCGGACCTCCCCGAACAGGTCCGCGCACCCCGCGGCCGCCGATCCGGCGGCTCGATCCCGGCTGCCGGATTCCATCCTCGGCCGCCGGGCGGCCCCGTGTCTTGAACATCGATGCTCGGTTGACCGCGTCAGGCCGGTCGGGGGTGGGTGAGGAGCCGGCGGAGGTGGGCCGGCGGGTGGCCGACGTGTTCCCGGAGCACGCGGGTGAGGTGCGCCTGGTCGGCGAAGCCGTGCTCCGCCGCCACGGCGCGCAGCGGCCGCCCGTCCGCCTCGGCGAGGGTGTCCAGCACCGCCCGGACCCGCAGCCGGTTGCGGTAGGCGGTGAGGCTGCTGCCGGTGACCCGCTGGAAGACCCGGCTCAGGTGGTGTGGTGAGGCGCCCACCTCACGCGCCACCTGGTCGAGCGTGAGGGTGAAGTCGCGGACCATGAGCACCTCCCGGGCGCGGTCGGCGAGGCGACGGTGGGCGGCCGCGGTGGCGGGGCGCTGGTTGACGACGCGCCGCAGGTCCGCTCCCGGTGACTCGGCCCGGGCGTTGACGAAGTCGAGCACCCTGCCGAGGAAGTCGTGCAGCCGCTCCGCCATCTCGAACGGGTCCAGCCCTCGCCGGAACTCCGTGATGAGCATCCGGTGTGCCAGGTCGAGCGCCGTGTCCGAGGTGCCGTCCCAGCCGGCGGTCGCCAACCAGCACGCCCCGTCCCGGTGCTCGTCGAGGACCGCCGGCTCGATCAGCAGGCAGGTGAACGTGTCGCGGCCCAGCGGGTGGGACACCTGTATCTCGTCGCCTGGCCGGATGAGCAGCAGCGAGGTGGCGTCCGAGAACGTCGTACGACCGTTGATGCGCCGCCGGTAGGCGCCCGACCAGCCAAGGTTGACCTCGTGCCGCAGCGCGGCCGTCGGTGCCGTCCAGCCGCGCTTCTCGACGCCGCAGCGCACCATGGAGATCGAGATCCCCGCCGGGTCACCCAGCACCCGCCGGCGGCAGGGCGTGGTCGTTCGGCGTGGGTCGCTGCCCACTCCCTCAGGCATCGATCCTCCTCCTCGGGCGGCCGTCGTGGATCGTGGTCGATCCAACGTACGCGGGGGTGGTTCGTCCGACCGGAGAGATAGTGTCGACCGGTGGACCCCCCGTCCAGCCGGGCGAGGGGTGATCGTCGTGTCGTCCGCTGGAAGTGATCTCATGCTCACCGGTCTGTTCTCCGCCGCACTGGCCGACCCGGGGCTGGCCCGGGCGCGTGACCTGGCGCGCTCCGGTGCCGCGCAGGTCGACGGCCTCGACATCACCGCACCGCCCGCGCTGCGTCCGTTCGCGGTCGCCGCGGTCGCGGCCGACCGGGCCGGCGACGGCGGGTCGGGCGGCGGCGCGGGTCGTCCGGTGCTCGCCGTGACCGCCACCACGCGGGAGGCCGACGACCTGGCCGCCGCGCTGGGCAGCCTGCTCCCGCCCGAGCAGGTGACGGTCTTCCCGTCCTGGGAGACGCTGCCGCACGAGCGCCTGTCGCCCCGCTCCGACACGGTCGGCCGGCGACTGGCCGTGCTGCGCCGGCTGGCGCATCCCGGATCGGCGGACGCGCACGGCCGCACCGGTCCGCTGCGGGTGGTCGTGGCGCCCGTCCGGTCGTTGCTGCAACCGCAGCTCAAGGGGCTCGGCGACCTGGAGCCGGTGCAGCTGGCGGCCGGGCAGGAGGCCGACCTGGAGGAGGTCGCCCGCCGGCTCATCGACATGGCGTACGCGCGGGTCGACCTGGTCACCAAGCGGGGCGAGTTCGCCGTGCGCGGCGGCATCCTCGACATCTTCCCGCCCACCGACGAGCACCCGTCGCGGGTCGAGTTCTGGGGCGACGAGGTGGAGGAGATCCGCACCTTCGCCGTCGCCGACCAGCGCACCATCGAGCAGGTGCCGCAGCTGTGGGCGCCGCCCTGCCGGGAACTGCTGCTCACCCCGTCGGTGCGCAAGCGGGCCGCCGCCCTCGCCGAGGAGCACCCGGAACTGGCCGAGATCCTCGACAAGTTGGCCGAGGGCATCCCGGTGGAGGGGATGGAGTCCCTCGCCCCGGCGCTGATCGGCGCCGACTCGATGGAGCTGCTGCTGGACGCCATGCCGGCCGGCACCCACGTGCTGCTCTGCGATCCGGAGCGGATCCGCACCCGGGCGCACGACCTGGTGCGTACCTCCGACGAGTTCCTCCAGGCGAGCTGGGCCGCGGCCGCCGTCGGTGGCCAGGCCCCGGTCGATCTCGGCGCCGCCGCCTTCAAGACCCTGGCGGAGGTACGCGCCGTCGCGGCGAAGCTGCGCCAGCCCTGGTGGACGCTGTCGCCGTTCGGCCTGGTGGAGGCGGACGCCGCCCCGGAGCGGCAGCCCTGGGAGGACGCGCCGGAGGCGGCCGACGTCACCCCCGACGACGCGATCGCGGTGACCCTGGCCGCGCAGCCGGCCCCGCTCTACCACGGTGAGACCGCGCGGGTGGTCGACGACCTCACGCGCTGGGCCGGCGAGGGCTGGTCGGTCGCGCTGGTCTTCGAGGGGCACGGCCCCGCCCAGCGGGCGGTCGAGGTGCTCCGCGACGCCGGCCTCGGCGCGCGGCTGACCGAGGAGATCCCGACCGCTCCCGCCCCCGGCGAGGTGCTGGTCGCCTGCGGCAGCCTGAACAGCGGCTTCGTCGACGAGGCGTCCCGGTTCGTGCTGCTCACCGGCAACGACGTCACCGGCGGGCGGGGCACCTCCACCCGCGACATGCGCAAGATGCCGAGCCGGCGGCGCAACACGATCGACCCCCTGGAGCTCAAGGCCGGCGACCACGTCGTGCACGAGCAGCACGGCATCGGCCGCTACGTCGAGCTGGTGCAGCGCACCGTCAACGGCGCGTCCCGGGAATACCTGGTCATCGAGTACGCCCCGAGCAAGCGCGGCCAGCCCGGCGACCGGCTCTTCGTCCCCACCGACCAGCTCGACCAGCTCTCCCGCTACGTCGGCGGCGAGCAGCCCACCCTGCACAAGATGGGCGGCTCGGACTGGCAGAAGTCCAAGGCCCGGGCCCGCAAGGCGGTCAAGGAGATCGCCGCCCAGCTCATCCAGCTCTACGCCGCCCGCAAGGCCTCCAAGGGGCACAACTTCGGCCCCGACACGCCGTGGCAGCGGGAGCTGGAGGACGCCTTCCCGTGGCAGGAGACGCCGGACCAGCTAGCCGCCATCGAGGAGGTCAAGCGGGACATGGAGCAGACCGTCCCGATGGACCGGCTCATCTGCGGCGACGTCGGCTACGGCAAGACGGAGATCGCGGTCCGGGCGGCGTTCAAGGCGGTGCAGGACGGCAAGCAGGTGGCGGTGCTGGTGCCCACCACGCTGCTGGTGCAGCAGCACTACAACACGTTCGCCGAGCGGATGAGCCAGTTCCCGGTGACCATCAAGCAGCTCTCCCGCTTCCAGACGCCGAAGGAGGCCGAGCGGACCCTGGAGATGGCCGCAGCGGGCACCGCCGACATCGTCATCGGCACCCACCGGCTGCTCCAGGCGGCCACCCGGTTCAAGTCGCTCGGCCTGGTCATCGTCGACGAGGAGCAGCGCTTCGGCGTCGAGCACAAGGAGCACCTGAAGACGATGCGCGCCTCGGTCGACGTGCTGAGCATGTCGGCCACCCCGATCCCGCGCACCCTGGAGATGGCGATCACCGGCATCCGGGAGATGTCGACCATCGCCACCCCGCCGGAGGAGCGGCACCCGGTGCTCACCTTCGTCGGGGCGTACGACGAGCGGCAGGTGGCCGCCTCCATCCACCGCGAGCTGCTGCGCGACGGGCAGGTCTTCTACCTGCACAACCGGGTCGAGTCGATCGAGAAGACGGCCCGGAAGCTGCGCGAGCTGGTGCCCGAGGCGCGGGTCGCGGTGGCGCACGGCCAGATGGGCGAGGAGGCCCTGGAGAAGGTCATGGTCGGCTTCTGGGAAAAGGAGTTCGACGTGCTGGTCTGCACCACGATCGTGGAGTCCGGCATCGACATCCCGAACGCCAACACGCTGATCGTGGAGCGGGCCGACCTGCTCGGCCTGGCCCAGCTGCACCAGATCCGCGGTCGGGTCGGCCGGGGCCGGGAGCGGGCGTACGCCTACTTCCTCTACCCGCCGGAGAAGCCGCTCACCGAGCACGCCCACGAGCGGCTGGCCACCATCGCCCAGCACACCGAGCTGGGCGCCGGCATGTACGTGGCGATGAAGGACCTGGAGATCCGGGGCGCCGGCAACCTGCTCGGCGGCGAGCAGTCCGGGCACATCGAGGGCGTCGGCTTCGACCTCTACGTGCGGATGGTCGGCGAGGCGGTCTCCGCGTTCAAGGGCGAGCGCCCGGAGGAGGAGACCGAGGTCAAGGTCGACCTGCCGATCGACGCCCACCTGCCGCACGACTACGTGGGCGTGGAGCGGCTGCGCCTGGAGATGTACCGCAAGCTCGCCGAGGCCCGCGACGAGGAGCGACTGCGCGAGGTGGTCGCGGAGATGACGGACCGCTACGGCGAGCCGCCCGCCCCCGTGCAGAACCTGGTCGCCGTGGCCCGGTTCCGGCTGCTGGCCCGCCGCTACGGCCTGACCGACGTCTCCATGCAGGGCAAGCACATCCGGTTCGGCCCGTTGCCGCTGCCCGACTCGAAGCAGCTGCGGCTCAAGCGCTACCACCCGGACTCGGTCTACAAGCAGGCCCTCGACCAGGTCAGCGTGCCCCGGCCGAGCACCCGGCGGATGGGCGGCGAGCCGCTGCGCGACCAGGCCCTGCTTCAGTGGTGCGCCCAGCTCCTCTCCGACGTCCTGGGCGAGCCGGCGATGGCGGGAGCCTCCGCCCGGTGAGGGCAGGACATGCGTGGCCAGACGGGTGGGCGGCGTCACGCGGGCCCCGGGCGGCATGAGAGAGTGACCGTCATGCGTGCTCGCCGTCTTGCCGCCGTCGCCAGCGTGGCGCTCGGCCTCGTCGCTCTCTCCGGTTGCCGTGCCGAGCCCGGTGTCGCCGCCTACGTCGGCGACCTGCGGATCACCGAGGATGCCGTCACCGGGGTCGTCGACGACCTGCGGGCGAAGAACCCGGCACCGACCGGGCAGCCCGAGGCGCCCGACGGGCGGCCCCCGGCGCAGGCGCCGCAGCTGCCCGGGCGCGGCCAGGTCGTCAGCGTGCTGGTGCTGGCCGAGGTCTGCGAGCGGGTCTCCGCCGAGAAGAACTACCAGCCGCGCGGGCAGGTGGCGCCGGAGCAGCTCGCGCAGCAGTTCGGCCTCACGCCCGACACCGGCTACGTGCGCCAGGTCGCCGAGCTCTACAACTGCCTGTCCGGCGTGCCGACCGGGGCGCCGGCCGAGCCGACGGCGCAGGACCTGGCCGACGTGGTGGCGGCGGGCCGCAAGGCGGGCGCCATCCCGGCCGACGTGCCGGACGAGGCGGCCGCCCGCCAGCTCGACGGCGAGCAGCTGCGCACCGCGCTGGCCACCCGCAGGTCGCTGGCCGAGGCGGTCGCCGCCTACGACGTGACGGTCAACCCGCGCTACCGCCCGCTGGAGTTCCCGGTGCTGAGCTTCTCCGGCAACGCGCCGGCGGTCAGCGTGCCGCTGGGCGAGGCCGGCTCCGACGCGGTCACCGACGTCTCCACCCCGGATCCGCTGCCCACCGGCGCACCGCAGGCGGCCGGCGGGACCGACAGCTGAGCATGCCCGCCCGGATCGTCCTGCTCGTCACCTCGCCCCGGCTGCCAGCCGGGCTGCTGACCGCCGCCGCCTGGGACGTCGTACGCGGGCATCCGGTGCTGGCCGGGGCGGAGAGCGAGCTGACGACGGCGGTCCGCACGGCGGGCGCCGAGGTCACGGTCGTCGACGGCCCGGCGACCCAGGCGCTGCTCGACGCGGCGGCGGCGCACGGCGTGGCGGTGTGGCTGGCCGGCCCGGCCGGCGACGAGTCGCTGGCCCGGGAGCTGGGCCTGCGGCTGGCGCGCGAGCCCGGCCTGGCCGAGCTGGAGCTGATGTACGGCTCGTGGGACCCGCCGGGCGCCCGGCTGCTCGACGCGGTGGCGGTGATGGACCGGCTGGCCTCGCCGGGCGGCGACCCCTGGAAGCGGGCGCAGACCCACCGCAGCCTCGCCGGCTTCCTGATCGAGGAGTGCTACGAGGCGTACGACGCGATCAACGCCGATGACACCGACGCGCTGCGCGAGGAGCTGGGCGACGTGCTGCTCCAGGTGCTGCTGCACGCCCGGCTCGCCGAGGAGCTGCCCGAGGCGCAGCGGTGGACCGTCGACGACGTGGCCGGCGGGCTGGTCGACAAGATGGTCCGGCGCAACCCGCACGTCTTCGCCGACGCGGCGGCGGGCACCCTGGAGGAGATCGAGGCCAGCTGGGAGCGGATCAAGCGGGCCGAGAAGGCGCGTGACTCGGTGCTGGACGGCATCGCGCTGAGCCAGCCCGCCCTCGCCCTGGCCGCCAAGATCCTGGAGCGCGCTGGGCGGGTCGGCCTCGCCGTACCGCCGCCCCTCGCGGAGTCCCAGGTGGACCCGGAGGCGCGCCTCGGCGCGAGCCTGCTCGCCACGGTCGCGGCGGCCCGCGAGGCGGGCCTGGACCCGGAGGCGGCCCTGCGCCGCGCCGCCCTCGCCTACGCGGACGCCGTGAGGACCGCCGAACGCCGGTAGGGTCGGCGGGTGGAATCGTTTGTGCCGCTCGCGGAGCGGATCGTCGACGCGTTGCTCCAGAGCCGTCCGGGGCTCGCGACCTCCACCGGCGACCACCGGTACGACGACCGGTTGCCGGATCTCTCCGCCGAGGCGGTCGCGGCCGACCAGGCCATGCTCAAGGAGGCCGCGGACGCGCTCGCCGAGCTGGACCCGGACGCCCTGGACGTCGAGCAGCGCGTCGACCACGCGCTGCTCACCTCGTTCGTGGACCGGGAGCTGTTCGAGTCCAGCGACATCCGCGCGCACGAGTGGGACCCGCTGCGGCACAACCCCGGGCCGCTGCTGCACGCGTTGCTCGCCCGCCCGTACGCCCCGGTCGACGTTCGGCTGACCAGCCTGGCCGGCCGGCTCGCCGCCGTACCGGACGCGCTGGCGACCGCGCGCGCGACGCTGCGCGACATGCCGCGGATCCACGCCGAGACGGCGGTCGGGCAGTTCACCGGCACGGCGGCGCTGGTCCGCGACGAGGTGCCGGCGCTGCTCGCGCAGGCCCCCGCCCTGTACGACCGGGTCGAGCCGGCGGCCACCGCGGCGATCGCGGCGCTGGAGGAGTTCGTCGCGTGGCTGCGTCAGGGCCTGGCCGCCGACGCCGGCCCCGGGCGGGACCCGCGGCTGGGCCGTCGCCGCTGGGAGGCGCGGCTCTGGCACACCCTCGACACCGAGCTGGGCGCCGCCGAGATCCAGCGCCGGGCCTGGGCCAACCTGGACCGGGTACGCGAGGAGATCCGCGCGGCGGCCGTCGAGCTGGTCGGCGGCGCGGCGGACGACGAGACGGTACGCCGGGCGCTGGACCTGCTGGCCGCCGAGCACCCGGACGACCACACCATCGTCGACCTCGCCTCGGTGACCCTGGACGAGGCGACCGACTTCGTGCGCGCCCACGACCTGATCACCCTGGTCGACGACCCGTGCGTGATCCAGGAGATGCCCCAGTTCGCCCGGGGCGTGGCGGTCGCCTACTGCGACTCGCCCGGCCCGCTGGAGACGGCGGACGTGCCGACCTTCTACTGCATCGCGCCCACCCCGGCGGACTGGCCGGCGCACCGCGTCGAGTCGTTCTACCGGGAGTACAACGACCACATGATCCGCAACCTGACGGTGCACGAGGCGATGCCGGGGCACTTCCTCCAGCTCGCCCACGCCCGCCGGCACGTCGGTCCCACCCGGGTCCGCGCGCTGACCGAGTCGGGGCCCTTCATCGAGGGCTGGGCGGTCTACACGGAGGAGCTGATGGCCGGCCTCGGCTTCGGCGGCCTGCCGGTGCGGTTGCAGCAGCTCAAGATGCAGCTCCGGATGACGATCAACGCGCTGCTGGACCAGCTCGTGCACTGCGAGGGGCTGCCGGAGGCCGAGGCGATGGCGCTGATGACCGGGCGGGGCTTCCAGGAGGAGGGGGAGGCGGCCGGCAAGTGGCGGCGCGCGCTGCTCACCTCGACGCAGCTCTCCACGTACTTCGTCGGCTACAGCGAGGTGGCCGCGATCGCCGCCGCCCGCCCTGCCGACGTGTCGGTGCGCGACTGGCACGACGCGATGCTCGCCCACGACTGCCCGCCCCCGCGCCACCTGCGCACCCTGCTCGGCGTGTGAGGCGGGGCCCCGCCGACAGGGGCGGGCTCAGCGCCGCGCGGAGGTCACCGTCGCGTCGATCAGCCAGCGCGAGATGGAGTACGCGGGCGGCAGCGCCGCCGGCAGCCCGTCGAGGGGGAACCAGCGCGCCTCGGTCAGTTCCCGGCCGTCCACCACCGGCTCGGCGCCCGCGTCGGCGGCGGTCGCCGTGAAGCCGGTGAGCAGGACGCCGGGGCCGGACATCGCCCACGGCTGGCTGCCGAAGTAGGTCAGCCGGTCGAGGGCGAGCCCGACCTCCTCGCCGACCTCGCGGTGGGCCGCCGCCTCCAGCGTCTCGCCGGCCTCGACGAACCCGGCGACCAGCGCCCACATCCCGGTCGGCCCGTACGCGTGCCGGACCAGCAGCAGCTCCGCCGGGCGGTCGGCGGGTCCCGGACGGGTGATCGCCACCAGCACCGCCGGGGAGAGCCGGATGGGGACGTACAGGTCGCAGCCGGGGCAGCGGCGGGCCGACTCGCCCGGCACGTCGGCCAGCTCCGCGCGGCAGGCGCCGCACCAGCGGTGGGTGCGCCGCCAGGTGACCACGGTCAGCGCCCGGCCGGCGAGCGCGGCGAGCGGACCGGGCAGCTCGGCGGCGAGGGAGGCCCAGCCGCGTCCGGGGCGGTCCTCGGCCCCGTCGAGGTCGGCGGCCCAGGCGGGCACGCCGTCCAGCGTGCCGAGCGGCACCCACGCGGTGTCGTCCGGCAGGTCGCCCACCCGGGGGAAGGCGCCGTCGGGCGTGGTCAGCAGCTTGCGTCCGGCGACCGGCACGGCCAGGTCGGTGGGCGCGGGCGCGGCGCTCCGGTCGGCTCCGGGCACGAACCCGCCGACGGGATCGGTCACGAGCTGGCCGGGCGGCGGTCCACGACGCCGGCGCCGGGCGGGAGGTCGAACGCGGTGCCGTCGACCGTCTCGCGGTAGCGGCTCAGCGCCAGCTCGACCTGCCTGCCGTCGACCTGACCGGTGAAGCTGCCCAGCGCCCCCTCGGTGGTCACGCAGGCGGTGAAGTCGCCGGCGGACTGCTCCACGTCGACGCAGGTGGCGTGGTGACCGGCGAGGGTGGTGTCGCTCTGGGCGATCACCGCCTCCGGGTCCAGCGCGGCGGTGGTGAGCAGTCCCACGACGATCGGCGGCGTGACCAGCCCCCGCTGCTTGGCCTCGGTGAACATGGCCACCGTGGGCTTCGCGTTGGGCGCGGGCGGGGCCTCCAGGGTGCAGGTCGCCCGGCCGGCCGTGGTCTCGCAGCGGGTCGTCGCCTCGGGGGTGACGGTGAGCTTGCCGCCGGGCCAGGTGTACGCGGAGCGGGCCGGGTCCTGGGCCTGGGCGATGGTGGCGGTCTGCCCGCCGGGGAGCTGGTAGTCGGCGGAGTAGGTCAGCTCCAGCGCCCGGTCGAGCCGGGCGGCCATGTCGTTCACCAGGTCGGCCCGCCCGATCGCCCGGCCGGCGTCGTCGAGGGTCTGGCAACCGGTCACCGTGAGCGACGCGATGACCGACACGGCGAGCATGCGGAGGGTGGTCGAGGCGGCGGGCATGGCGATCAGCCTGGCCGATCGGGTCAACCGCGCGCAAACCCGTTGCCGGTTGAGACACGAGAATCCGGGAATGTCCGTGTAAAGCGTTGCCCGGAGGCAGGTTTCGGGCCGGGCCGGCGAGCGCCCGGACCGCCCGCGTCCGAGCGTCGCCCGATACGCTGCGTTCAACAACTGCCTCAGCCGCACCGTCGCGGCCCATACCGGACCGGAACACACTAACGAGGAGCGACTCAGTGGCAACCATCGAGGGAATCGTCGCGCGGGAGATTCTGGACTCGCGGGGCAACCCGACCGTCGAGGTCGAGGTCGGGCTCGACGACGGCACGATCGCCCGGGCGGCGGTGCCCTCCGGCGCCTCCACGGGCGCCTTCGAGGCGATCGAGCTGCGCGACGGTGACGCCGACCGCTACCAGGGCAAGGGTGTCGAGAAGGCGGTCTCGAACATCGAGGACAAGATCGTCGACGAGCTGATCGGCTACGAGGCCAGCGAGCAGCGGCTGATCGACCAGAAGATGCTCGACATCGACGGCACCGACAGCAAGTCCGAGCTGGGCGCGAACGCCATCCTCGGCGTCTCCCTGGCGGTGGCCAAGGCGGCGGCCGGCAGCGCCGAGCTGAGCCTCTTCCGCTACCTGGGCGGCCCGAACGCGCACCTGCTGCCGGTGCCGATGATGAACATCCTCAACGGCGGCGCGCACGCGGACTCGAACGTCGACATCCAGGAGTTCATGATCGCGCCGATCGGCGCGCCCAGCTTCCGCGAGGCGCTGCGCTCCGGCGCGGAGGTCTACCACGCGCTCAAGTCGGTGCTGAAGAAGAAGGAGCTCTCCACCGGCCTCGGCGACGAGGGCGGCTTCGCGCCGAACCTGCCCACCAACGCCGCGGCCCTGGACCTGATCGCCGAGGCGGTGGAGAAGGCCGGCTACCGGCTCGGCACCGACATCGTCTTCGCGCTCGACGTGGCCGCCACGGAGTTCTTCGACGACGGCACCTACACCTTCGAGGGCACCGCGAAGACCGCCGAGGAGATGAGCAACTACTACACCAAGCTCGCCGGCGACTACCCGATCGTGTCGATCGAGGACCCGCTGGCCGAGGACGACTGGACCGGCTGGCAGACGCTGACCGCCTCGCTCGGCGACCGCATCCAGATCGTCGGCGACGACCTGTTCGTCACCAACCCGCAACGGATCGCCCGCGGCATCGCCGAGAGGGCCGCCAACGCCGTCCTGGTCAAGGTCAACCAGATCGGTTCGCTGACCGAGACCCTGGACGCGGTGGACCTGGCCCACCGGGCCGGCTTCAAGTGCATGATGAGCCACCGTTCCGGCGAGACCGAGGACACCACCATCGCGGACCTGGCGGTGGCCACGGGCTGCGGCCAGATCAAGACCGGCGCCCCGGCCCGCTCGGACCGGGTCGCGAAGTACAACCAGCTCCTGCGGATCGAGGAGGAGCTGGCCGACGCGGCGCGGTACGCCGGGGCGGGCGCCTTCCCGCGCTACCGTTCCGCCTGAGACGCGCGAGGCCTCGGGGGAGGGGTGTGACGATGCAGCAGCGCCGCACACCGGGCGGTCAGCGCCCCGCCCGCCGGCCGGGTCACACCGGTCGGCCGGGCGGGGCCCGGGGCGCCCGGACGTCGGTCCGCGAGGGCGGCGTCCGCGCCGAGTCGCGGGCCACGGCCGGTCGCGCGCCGGGGGCGACCCGGGGCGCGGAGGGCGTACGCTCCGCGAGCCGGCCCGCCGCGGCCCGTCGTACGGCCGCCGGCACCGTCAAACGGCTCTCCGCGCCCCGCTCCCGGGGCTTCACCGGGCGGGCCACCGTGCTCTTCGCGGTGCTGATCGCGCTCGCCCTGGCCTACACCTACCCGGTGCGCGTCTACCTGGACCAGCAGGCCGACATCGAACGGATGGAGGCCTCGCAGGCCGCCCAGCGGAAGGCCATCGAGGAACTCTCCGAGCGGGCGGCCAAGTGGCAGGACCCGGAATACATCAAGATCCAGGCCAGGGAGCGGTTCTTCATGGGCCCCCCGGGCGAGACGCTGCTGGTGGTGCTCTCCGACCCGGAGGGCGCCGCCCGGGACGCCGGTTCGTCCGCTGCCCCGTCGGCGCCCGTCACCCCCGCCTCCTGGTACGACACCCTCTGGTCGAGCGTGCAGGCCGCCAACGGCGAGCAGCCCGACAGGTGAGCACCACCCGAGCATCGAACGAGAGACCAGCATCGTGACTGTCGTACCACCGCGGGAGCCGGCGGCGGCCTCCGTACCCCCGCCGCGGCGTGAACCGGCCACCGAGGCCGACCTGGCCGCGGTGGCCGCGCAGCTCGGACGCCCGCCCCGGGGCACCCGGGCCGTGGCCCACCGCTGCCCCTGCGGCCTGCCCGACGTGGTGGAGACGACCCCGCGCCTGGCCGACGGCACCCCCTTCCCGACGCTGTTCTACCTGACCTGCCCCCGGGCGACGGCGGCGTGCAGCCGGCTGGAGTCGGCGGGGCTGATGAAGGAGATGGCGGACCGGCTGGCCGCCGACCCGGAGCTGGCCGCGCGCTACCGCGCCGCGCACGAGGACTACCTGGCGCGCCGGGACGCGATCGGCGAGGTGCCGGAGATCGCCGGCATCTCGGCGGGCGGGATGCCCGGGCGGGTGAAGTGCCTGCACGTGCACCTCGGGCACGCGCTCGGGGCCGGGCCCGGGGTGAACCCGTTCGGCGACGAGACGCTGGAGCTGGTGGAGAAGTGGTGGGCGGCCGGGCCCTGCGTGGACGTGCCGGCGGCGGACTGACCATGACGGGCGCGAACGAGGACGCGGCGGGGACGGACGAGATCGTGGTGCGGCGGGCCCGCACCTCGGACGTGCGCGGCATCCGGCGGCTCGTCGACACCTACACCGACGACCGGCGGCTGCTCAGCAAGGCCACCGTCACCCTCTACGAGGACGTGCAGGAGTTCAGGGTCGCGGTCCGCGCCGGCGACGGCGCGGTGGTCGGCTGCGGCGCGCTGCACGTGATGTGGGAGGACCTGGCCGAGATCCGGACGGTGGCGGTCGACCCGTCGTGCCGGGGGCGCAAGCTCGGCCACCGGATCGTCGCGGAGCTGATCGACGGCGCCCGCGAGCTGGGGGTGGCCCGGATCTTCGTGCTCACCTTCGAGACCCGGTTCTTCGGCTCGTTCGGGTTCACCGAGATCGACGGCGCGCCCGTGCCGCAGCCGGTCTACGAGCAGCTGCTGCGCTCCTACGACGAGGGCGTCGCCGAGTTCCTCGACCTGGAACGGGTCAAGCCGAACACCCTCGGCAACACCCGCATGCTGCTGCGGCTCTGACTCAGCTCCGGCGCGGGTGGGCGGCGAAGAAGTCCCAGATGAGCTCGGTGGCGACAAGGCCCGCGTCGGGGGCGGCCAGCTCGCCGGTCGGCGCACCCGGCCACGAGTGCCCCATGTCCGCCACGGTGTAGACGGTGACGTCGCTGCCGTCGCCGCACCGCGCGTCGGCGCGGGTGACGCGCGGCGCGCCCGCCGGGGCGCGCCGGACGCCGGTGTGCAGCGCAGCCGTCGCTGCCAGGTCCGTACGCCCTCGGTGAAGACGTCGGCGTAGCGGTCCTGCCCGCCGATGAACGTGATCACCGACACCGGTCGCCTGGGCACGTAGGTCTCGGGGGCGGTCCGGGGGCCGCTGTAGCCGCCGCTGACCACGCCGATCGCCGCGAAGAGCCCCTCGGCCTCGACGGCGGCGCGGAAGCTCATGTCCCCGCCGTTGGAGATGCCGGTGAGGTAGACCCGGTCCGGGTCGACCCGCCACGTCCGCACGAGGTGGGCGGTGAGGTCCTTGAGGAAGCCCACGTCGTCGGTCGTCCCGCAGCAGATCAGCGCGTTGAAGCCGCCGTCGCGCCCGTCCGGGTACGCGACCAGGAAGTTCTCCCGGTCGGCCACGGCGTCCAGCCCCACCATCTCCCGCAGGCGGGCGCCGCTGCCGGGATAGAAGTGCAGGGCGATCACCAGCGCGGCGGGCCGGCCGGGGTCGTAGCCGGGTGGGGCGTGCAGCAGGTAGCGGCGGTCGGCCCCGCCGTGCGGCAGGGTGAGCCGGTGGTCGCCGGCAGCGGGGCGTTCGACGGCCCCCGAAGGCGACGGGGCCGGCGTGGCGCGGGACTGACCCCGGTCCCCACCGCACGCCGTGGCGACGACGGCGAGAACCAGCCCCGTCAGCACTGCCACCGTCCGTCGCACGCCCCGCCCCCCTCCGTGACCCGCGGTCCACACTGGACTGGACGACCCCGGCGGGGCAACCCTTTCGGTCCAGGCCGAAGGGAGGCAGTCTGCTGGCATGCTTCGTCTCCGCCTGGGCCCGGCGGACCTGTGCCGGGTCCGCTTCGCCGACCGTCTGCACCCGGTGGGCACCGCCATGCTGGCCTGTCAGGCGCTGTACGACGCGGAGGCGGCCCGGACGGCGCCGGGCCCCGCAGCCGGCGCGGCGACGGCGACGGGCCGGGTCCGCTCCGCCGCCTCGGTGCTGCGGCACCTGCTGCCCGCGCGCGGTCGCCTGCCGGACTTCCTCACCCCGCTGGACGGCCTGGAGTCGGTCGCCGCCGGCCTGGAGGCGATCCGGGCCGTCCCCGTCCGGCGCGTGCGGGCCGAGGTCACCGCCGCGTACGCCGACCTGGCCGAGACGCCGTTGCGCAGGCGGTTCGCCGAGGCCGACGGGGAGACGATGGGCCTGTTCGGCCGGGCCCTGGGCACCTGGCACGACGCGGTGCTCGCGCCGCACTGGGCCGATCTGACGGACGTGCACCGGCACCAGGTGGCCGAGGCGACCGGGCACCTCGCGGCGCACGGGCTGGACGGGCTGCTGAACGCGCTGCACCCGGCGATCCGGTGGGAGGCGTCGACGTTGACGCTGACGGTGCGGACGTGGTGGAGCGCGACGGTCTCCGGCACCGGCCAGGGCCTGCTCCTGCTGCCCTCCCCGCTGGCCGGGCCGCATCCCCGGGTGCTGGTGGAGCCGGACCGGCCCGTGCTGGTGGTGTATCCCGCGCCGATGCCGCGCCGGGTCGAGGCGAGCGTCGCCGATCCGCTCGGCCGCCTGCTGGGCGCCACCCGGGCGGCGGTGCTGCGCCGGCTCGGCGGCCCCGGCCGGCACACCACCACGACGCTCGGGCGGGCCGTCGGGATCAGCCTCTCCTCGGCGTCCGAGCACGCGGGCGCGTTGCGGGCGGCCGGCCTGGTCAGCAGCGTGCGGGACGGCGGGGCGGTGCTGCACCGGTTGACGCCGCTCGGCGCCGAACTGCTCGGCCGCGACGGCGTCCTGCCGCCCGCCCGCGCCTGACGTAGGGTTGCTGCCGTGACGACGCGTGTGGCCGCCATCGACTGCGGGACCAACTCGATCCGACTGCTGGTCGCGGACCTGCCCGACGCCTCGGCGGGTCCGGAGGCGCCGCTGGCCGACCTGAGCCGGCGGATGGAGATCGTCCGCCTCGGCCAGGGCGTCGACAAGACGGGGCGGCTGGCCCCGGAGGCGATCGAACGCACCCGGGTCGCGCTGGCCTCCTATGCCGCCGAGATCGAGAAGCTGGGCGCGGAGCGGGTCCGGATGTGCGCCACGTCGGCGTCCCGGGACGCCTCCAACGCCGCCGAGTTCCGCGAGATGGTCGAGCGCACCCTCGGGGTCGCGCCCGAGGTGGTGACCGGCGACGAGGAGGCGCGGCTCTCCTTCACCGGCGCGGTGCGCGGGCTGCCCGCCGACGCGCGCGAGCCGTACCTGGTCATCGACATCGGCGGTGGCTCGACCGAGTTCGTCGTCGGCACCCGCGCGGGCGGCGTCGAGGCGGCCATCTCGATGGACATCGGCTGTGTCCGGATGACCGAGCGGCACCTGCACGGGGACCCGCCAGGGCTGGACGAGGTCGCCGCCGCGCAGGCCGACATCGCGGTCGCGGTGGAGCGGGCGCTGGAGGCCGTGCCGGGCCGGCAGGCCGCCACGCTGGTCGGGCTCGCCGGATCCGTCACCACCGTGGTCGCGATCGCCGAGGGCCTCCAGGAGTACGACCCGGGCCGCATCCACCACGCCCGGGTGTCGCACGACGCGGTGGCCGACGTGACCGCCGACCTGCTCGGCAAGAGCCGGGAGCAGCGGCTCGCCATCCCGGTGATGCACCCGGGCCGGGCGGACGTGATCGGGGCGGGTGCCCTGGTGCTCCGGGTGATCATGGAGCGGGCGGGGATGGACTCGGTGGTCGCCTCCGAGCACGACATCCTCGACGGCATCGCCTGGTCGCTGGCCTGAACCGCCCGGGAGAACCTCGAGACCGCGCCACGACGGCGGTGCGGCGCGGCGTGCGGTGATCGGATCCGTCGCCGGTTTCGATCACCGCACGGCTCGACCCCGGTCAGCCGGTCCGCGACTCAGCCCGCGAACGCGGCGTCGATCGCGTAGGTGTCCTCGTACATGTGATAGGTCGTGATCTTGCCGTTCCTGACGGCGATGTGCAGGGCGAAGTGGTTGGTGAACGACCTCCCCGTGGCGAGGACCTCGAACTTGTTGTGTCCGAGCATGACCGCGTTCTCCCCGTCGACGACCGTCGTCGTGATCTCGTATTCCTGGGCCGGTCCGAGTACGCGTCCGAACGAGCCGAAGAAGTCCGGCAGTTCGGCCGGGGTGGAGCGCCGCCCGGACCAGGGGATGTTGGGGGTCCCGCCGACCACGAGGTCGAACGTGTCGGCGAAGAGGTCGACCAGTCCTGGTACGTCGCCGGCGCCGAACCGCGCGAAGAAGGATTCGACGACGGCGGCCGTGTTGGTACGTGTCGCGTTGCTCATGCGGATGGAACTCCTCTGTGCGTGACGTGGTTGGGTTACCGCCCTCGCGGGCGGGTGCGAGGGCGGGCCTCAGGCGATGACGGAAAGGACGATCTTTCCGGTGGTGCTGTTGGTCTCGCCGCGCTCGTGGGCGCGAGCCGCCTCTCTCAGCGGGAGAGTCGTGTCGACGAGTGGCCGCAGCTGCCCGCGGGCGACCAGGTCCGCGACCGCCTTCATGCCCGCCTGGTCGGGCTCGACGAGGAGCCGGGTGGCGCGGACGCCGAGTTCCTCGGCGAGGTCGGCGGGGAAGTCCGGGGCCACGGGGAGGAGGGAGACGAGGATCCCGCCCCTGCGCAGGGTGCGCAGTGAGCGCGCGGTGTAGTCCCCGCCGATGGTGTCGAGCACGACATCGAGGTCTCTGAGGACGACGCCGAAGTCGTCCGTCGTGTAGTCGATCAACTCGTCCGCGCCGAGTCCGCGAAGAAGGTCGTGCTTGCCGGCTCTCGCGGTGCCGACGACCCATGCGCCCCGGGCCTTGGCGATCTGCACCGCCAGATGCCCGACTCCGCCGGCGGCGGCATGGACGAGGACGCGCTGGCCCGGCTGGATGTCGGCGGTGTCGACGAGCGCCTGCCACGCGGTCAGCGACGCCAGGGGCAGCGCGGCGGCGGTCGTGTGGTCGATGTTCGCCGGTTTGCGGCAGAAGTGCCGGGCGGGTGCGGTCACGAACTCCGCGTACGCGCCCGCCGGATGCGGGAAGCGCGGCATGCCGAACACCTCGTCGCCCGCCGCGAACAGGGTCACCCCGGGCCCTACCTCCTCGACCACGCCGGAGACGTCGAAGCCCAGGACGAACGGGGGGAGTGCGCCGGTGGCGAACCGCCCGCGAGCGCGGGTCTTCCAGTCGGTGGGGTTCACCCCCGCGGCGTGGACCCGGACGAGGATCTCGCCGAGTGCGGGGACCGGACGCGCCATCTCGATGATCTTCAGGACGTCGGGTGCCCCGGCCGCGTCCTGGCTGACGGCGAGCATCCGGTACGGCGCTCGCCCTGAGCTGGTTGTCACTGAACTCCTCACCTGTCGTGCCGGCCGCGTGAGGCGGCCGTGCCCGTCCAGCATCTCCGGAGGGGCGCTGCCGCTGCCGCGGCCAGATGGACAACATGTGTCAGGATCTGGCCATGCATCGCGTCGTTGTGCTCGCGCTTCCCGGCGTCGTCCCGTTCGAGCTGGCCATCCCCTCGCGCCTCTTCGGCGCCGCCCTCGACTCCGACGGCAAGCCGCTGTACTCGGTGACCACCTGCTCGCTCGACGGCGGCCCTGTCGACACCTCGGCCGACTTCGCGATCGCCGTGGACCACGACCGCACCGCGCTGGCCCGGGCGGACACCGTGGTGATCCCGCCCTCCGCGAGCGGGCGGCAGTGGGGCGAGGCGAAGGCCCTTCCGGTGCCGCTGCGGGACGCGCTGGGGCTCGTCCGCCCCGACGCGCGGGTGATGGCGATCTGTACGGGTTCGTTCGTCCTGGCGGCGGCGGGCCTCCTCGACGGACGCCCGGTGACGACCCACTGGCGTGAGTCCGACCGCCTCCAGGGCCTGTACCCGGACCTCATGGTCAACGCCGACGTCCTCTTCATCGACGATGGCAGCGTGCTCACCTCGGCGGGCGTCTCGGCGGGAATCGACCTGTGCCTGCACATGATTCGCCGGGACCACGGCAGCGAGATCGCCAACGAGGCCGCGCGTTCCTGCGTGGTGCCGCCCTGGCGCGACGGGGGCCAGGCCCAGTACATCCGGCGCCCGATGGTCGACGCGGACTCGACGACGGCACAGGCCCGAGTGTGGGCGCTCGAACACCTCGATCGCCCGTTGACCCTGGCTGAGCTTGCCGCCCGGTCGAACATGAGCGTGCGGACATTCAGCAGGCGGTTCCAGGACGAAGTGGGGGTGAGCCCGATGACCTGGCTCACCCAGCAGCGGGTCGAACGCGCCCGGGAGTTGCTGGAGAGCTCGGACCTCCCGGTCGACAGGGTCGCCGAGCAGGCCGGGTTCGGCTCGGGTGGTTCGCTCCGGCAGCACCTGTTGGCCGCCACCGGGGTGTCGCCGCGTGCCTATCGGCGAACATTCCGCCCCGCTCCGGCGGACCGATAGCGCCGGCGCCGTACCCATCGGACCTCAGGTCCCGTTGCGCGACGGGGGGTACCGGTATGTTCTCGCCATGCTCGCCGATCCCGATCAGCTGTTGCCCCGTCCGGTGCTGTGCGTGCTCGGCGCCGGCTTGGACTTCGACACGGTGGGCAAGGTCGCGGCCGAGGCGGGAGCCGCGGCCGGCTTCACGCTCGACGACGAGTACTCCGAGCGGGAGCACGACCCGCGGATGTCCTACGCGTTCGAGGCGAGCCTGGCCGGCGCCAGCTTCACCGACGCCGACTGGGAGGCGGTATCGGCGCACGACAGCGTCGCGTACGTGCTGTCCCGGCCCCTGCGGGCGGTCACGATGCCGCCGGAGCTGTTGCGGCCGACGCTGCTGGAGGTCTCGCGCGCGGCGCTGGCCGTGTCGGCCGCGCTCCTCCGCTCCGGTGCCACCGCTGTGAAGAACGAGAGCAACGGTGTCGCGCACGGCCGGGACCGGTGGCTCTCCCTGGCTGACGAGGCGGCGGCCGCGACGACGGACGTCGAGCTGGCCGGCGTGCTGTACCGCGCCTCGGTCAAGCGACCGATCCGCGCCGGCGAGTCGTTGTACAGCTGCGGCATGCATCTGCTCGGCGCGCCCGACGTGGAACTGCTGGCCACCCCGGCCACCGACGGCGGGGTCGAGGACCGCGTCACCCTGCTGGACACGCTGGCGCTCTACCTCCTGACCGACGAGCGGGCGGCGGAGATGGCCGACGGCGAAGGGTTCCGCCTCAGCGCCGACTCCCCGCGTTGGCTGCTGGAGCACCGCCCGGACGACCGCCACGAGACCGACGACCTCTTCCACAACCCGCTCGGCTACTGGCGCCTGACACCCGCCTGAACCTGGGCCGTCCGCACGCCAGACCCGGTGTGGCAGCAGCCGACAGGGCACATCCGTCAGCTCGAACGACGCGGCCTGACCCGCGGCGGCGCGTTCCTTTGACGGTACTTCGCATTGCGTACTAGTGTGCATTGCGTGGACACCACACAACTGCTGAAGGGCGTACTGGATCTCGCGGTCCTCGCCGTGCTCCGGGAGGAGGACGGCTACGGCTACGACATCCTGCGCCGGCTGCGCGAGGCCGGGTTGCAGGAGGTCGGCGACGCCTCGGTCTACGGCACGCTGCGCCGGCTCTACGCCGCCGGCCTGCTGACCACCTACGTCGTGCCGAGCGAGTCCGGCCCGCACCGCAAGTACTACTCCCTCAACGCCGCCGGCCGGGACCAGCTGACCCGCTCCGGCAAGCTCTGGCGCTCGTTCGCCACCACCATGGACGCACTGCTCGACGATCGGGGGATGGCGGCATGACCGTCACGGAGCAGGAAATCGCGGACTACGCCGGACGGGTCCGGGCCGCGCTGGCCGACCTGCCGCCGGCGCACCGCGACGAGTTGACCGAGGACCTGCCGGAGCACCTCGCCGAGGTCGCCGCCGAGGCCGACGGCTCGCTGGTCGACCGGCTCGGCGAGCCCGAGGCGTACGCGGCCGAGCTGCGCGCCGCCGCCGGGGTCGGCGTCGCCGCCACCGGCGGGCGCCGCCTGGACCGGCGCCTCGGTCCCGCCGTGGACCGGATCCGCGCGCGGGCGCACCGCTGGGACGTCCAACTCGGACCACCCCTGGGGTACGCCACGGCGAGCGAGTTCCTCCGGCTGCTCCGGCCGGCGTGGTGGGTGCTGCGCGGCTACCTGGCCGCCATGCTCGTCACGGTGGTCACGACCGGCGACACGTTCGGCGTGCTGCCCGAGCTCAACGGCAGCACGCTGGCCGGCCTGGTGCTGCTCGCCGGCAGCGTGCTCGCCTCGATCTGGCTCGGCCACCACACGCCGGGCCTGACCCGGCCCAAGCGGCGGATGCTGCACGCCGGCACCGCGGTGCTGGTGATCTTCGGGCTGGTCGGCCTGGCGGACATGAACGGCCGCGTCGGCGGCGGGGACTTCGGCTACGAGCAGACCTCGATCAACGACCGGTACGACCACGTCCGGGACGTCTTCGTCTACGACAGCGAGGGCCGGTTGGTGGAGAACGCCCGGCTCTTCGACCAGAACGGCGACCCGATCCGCCTCGGCTACCCGGACTGCCTGGACGCGCGGGACCCGAACGGCCTCGGCAACCCGCTGCTGCGCTCCTACCCGTACTGTCCGCAGCAGGCACCGTTCGCGCCCCGGGCGCCGGTGGGTTCCCTGCCGTCGACGGGCGTGCCACCGTTGCCGCCACCCACCGCGTCGGAGGGCCCGGCCGAGCCCACGCCCGCCCCGAGCGGCACCCCGACCACGGGATCCGCGCCGACGGCGGCCCCGACCGGCACGCCGGCCCCGAACCGGACGTGAAGCGGGTCATGCCGTGAAGCTGGGAAATAGCTGAACGGATGAGTCCAGCGGGGCAACGGCTGTCGGTCCCGGTCGCTACGGTGTCGTCTGCTCACTCACCCCCCGGAAGGAAAACGCGTGTCAGAGCAGGTCGCACCGCCCCCCGCGCCGGACGCCGCCCAGCCCCCGTCGGCTGTCCAGGCACCGCCCCCGGCGGAGAAGTCCGGGTCCAAGAAGCTGCTCGGCATCGTGGGCGCGATCGTCGTGTTCCTGGTCGTCGCGGGCCTCAAGTTCGGCATCGGCTCGGTCATCGGCAACTTCTTCAACAAGGACGAGACCGCCGAGGCCAAGGTCGGCGACTGCATCGCCGAACTGCCCGAGGTGACCGGCACCAAGGAGGAGAAGGTCGACGGCGCGAAGGTCGTCGAGTGCACCTCCACCGACGCGATCTACAACGTGGTCGGCCGCGTCGACGGGCAGACCCAGGCGCAGGCCCGCTCCGGCGAGGCGTGCGGGCAGTACATCAAGGAGGGGCAGGAGGGCTACGTCTACTACAGCATCGAGCCCGGCAAGACCGGCTACCTGCTCTGCCTGACGAAAAAGGCCTGATCGCCCGGCACCACGACACCGCCGACGGCGTCCGTGGAGACGGGGGGCGAACAGGAGGTGAATGCCACTGTTCCGGCGTCTTCCCCGGGGCGCTCACGGCGTGGCAGGCTACCGGCACGTAGCACCACTGTGCGACCAGCCGACGATGACTGACCGCTAGGAGGACAGCCGATGGGCGAGATGGTGAGCTACCGCGGCAACGGGGGGACGAGCGAGGGGTATCTCGCGATACCCTCCGGCGGTGCGACCAGCCCTGCGGTCATCGTCATCCAGGACTGGTGGGGCCTGGTGCCGCACGTCCGGGCGGTCGTGGACCGCTTCGCCGAGGCCGGCTTCGTCGCCCTCGCCCCGGACTTCCGGCACGGCGGCCCGGCCAGCAAGCCGAGTGAGCCCCGGCAGATGCTGAACAGCTCGCAGATGGACGAGGCGGCGGCGGACATCGCCGGCGCGGCGGACTACCTCACCGGGCGGCCCGAGGTCACCGGCAAGGTGGGCTGCGCGGGCTTCTGCGCCGGCGCGAGCCTGGCCCTCTGGGCGGCGAGCCGCTCCGAGCGGATCGTCGCCACCGCCGCCTTCTACCCCCGGCTGCCCTGGGACGGGATGCGCTCCGAGTGGGCCGACTACGCGGGCAAGGCGGCGCTCATCCACTGCTCCGAAGAGGACGGCACCTCCGCCGCCGACGGCGTGCGGACCGTCCGTCGCGCCATCGAGACCGCCGGCGGCACCTGCCAGACCTACGACTACCCGGGCACCTCGCACGCCTTCTTCAACGAGGACCGGCCGGAGCACTTCGACCAGCGCGCCGCCGCCACCGCCTGGGCCCGCACCCTCGAACTCTTCCGGGCCAAGCTTGGCTGAGCCCCGTACGCCCGACGAGGTGGTCGCCCGCGCCGCGCGGGCGACCGACCTGGCCGACCTCGACGCGGAGGTCAGCGACTGCTTCGCCTGCCCCCGCCTCGTGCGGTGGCGGGAGGAGGTGGCCCGCACCCGCCGGGCGGCGTTCCGCGACCAGGAGTACTGGGGCCGCCCGGTGCCCGGTCTCGGCGTCCCCGACGCGCGCATCGCCATCCTCGGCCTGGCGCCCGCCGCGCACGGCGGCAACCGCACGGGCCGCATCTTCACCGGCGACCGCTCCGGTGACGTCCTGTTCGCCGCGCTGCACCGGGCCGGGCTGGCCAACCAGCCGACCAGCGTCGCCGCCGACGACGGGCTGACCCTGCGCGACCTGCGGATCTTCTCCGCCGTGCGCTGCGCGCCGCCGGACAACAAGCCCACCCCCGAGGAGCGGGACACGTGCGCGCCGTGGCTGCACCGCGAGGTGACGCTGATCCGGCCCACCCTGCGCGTCGTGGTCGCGCTGGGCGCCTTCGCGTGGGCCGCGTGGTGGCCGGTGCTGCGCCAGGTGTACGGCCAGCGCCCGCCCAGCCCGCGACCGGCGTTCGGCCATGGGGCACACTGGTCCGGCACGGGCGCGCCGGAGCTGCTCGGCTGCTAC
Organism: Micromonospora sp. URMC 107; assembly: GCF_051386315.1. Taxonomy (NCBI): domain Bacteria; kingdom Bacillati; phylum Actinomycetota; class Actinomycetes; order Micromonosporales; family Micromonosporaceae; genus Micromonospora; species Micromonospora sp. URMC 107. The sequence continues at coordinate 9,190 of NZ_JBPQTK010000003.1, read as the reverse complement.
CACGTCAGCCAGCAGAACACCTTCACCGGGCGGCTGACACCAGGGATGCTGGACGACGTGTTCGCCCGGGCCAAGGAACTGGCCGGGGTGGACTGAGGCGCGGGGGCGGTGGCGATGACGGACGCGACGCGTCGGACCGTGCGACCCGCCCTGGTGGCCCGGAGGTAGCCCTCGATGGAACTCAGCGTCCTGCGCAGGTGGTGGCCGGTCGCGGCGGTGGTGCTCCTGCTGGCCGTCGCCGCGCTGGCGTCCGCCCACTCGTCGATCGGCGCCAGCCGGGTCCCGCCCGCCGCCGACAACATCCCCTACATCCCGGAGTATCCGACCGCCGAGCCGGTCCCCTCGATCCCCGTGGAGCCCCGGGACACCGCCGAGACCACCGGGACGCGGATCCCGCAGTGGGTCGTCACCGCCGTCGTCGTACTGCTCGGGCTGGCCCTGCTCGCCGCGTTCGGCTACCTCACCTGGGCGCTGGTCCGCGGCGCGATGCGGCGCACCACCCGGGCGCTGCCGGCCCGGCGGCCCCGGCGTACGCCCGAGGGCACCGCCCGCGAGGTGGCCGCCGCCCTCGACGCGGGCCTGGAGGAGCTGGACGACCGGGACACCGATCCCCGTACGGCGGTGATCGCCTGCTGGGTACGCCTGGAGGAGGCCGCCGCCGGGGCCGGCGTGCCCCGGCTGGCCGGCGACACCCCCACCGACCTGGTCACCCGCCTGCTGCGGGGCGACCCGTCGGCGGGGGTCCCGGCCATCGCCAGCACCGACGTGCTGGCCGAGTTCGCGCACGTCTACCGCGAGGCCCGGTACGCCACCCGGGAGGTCGACGAGCGCACCCGCGACCAGGCCCGGGCGGCGCTGCGCCGGCTGCGCGGCGAGTTGACCGTTGTGGTCGACGACGCCGAGGTGTCCGCGTGACCGGGACGGGTGCCCACGTGACCGGGGCGTGGCCGGCACCCGCCCGGCGTGGCGAGGGGGCGCGGTGAGCAGCACCAGCATCGACGACCTGCTCAGCTTCGAGGAGGAGCGGCCGGCGCCCGTCGAGCGGTCCCGGGGCGGACGGGCGGGTCAGGTGCTCCGCACCCTGGCCGGCGTCGCGGCCGTCGTGGTCGTGCTGGTCGCCGGCCTGCGCGTGGTCGGCCTCCGGGTCTCCCTGCCGGTCCTCGTGGCCGGGGTGGTCGCGCTGTTCCTGGTCCGCCGGGTCGTCGCCGCCCTCGCGCCCCCGCCCCCGCCCCGCTCGGGGAGCCGGGGCCCGGCCGCCGACGACGACGGCACCTGGAACTGGGGCGCCCGGGACGCGCTGCGCGCCGCGATCAACGGCTGGGAACGGCCGCTGGACTGGGCAGGTAAGGACCGGGAGCGGTTCGCCGAGCGGATCCTGCCCCGGATCGGCGAACTGGCCGACGAGCGGCTGCGTCAGCGCCACGGCCTGACCCGCGAATCCGACCCGGAGCGGGCCCGGGCCCTGCTCGGCGACCGGCTCTGGGCCTTCCTCAGCACCCCCTCCCGCCGCCCCCCGTCGCCGCGCGACCTCGCGGCGATCGTCGCCGAACTGGAGAAGATATGAACGACGTGGACCGCAGCATGCCCGCCGCCGAGGTCGGCCACCTCGCCCGGTCGGTGCTCGAGGCGGTCGGTCAGGTCGTGGTCGGCAAGCGGGACGCGCTGGAGCTGGTCCTCGCCGGGATCCTGGCCGGCGGGCACGTGCTGCTGGAGGACCTGCCGGGCCTCGGCAAGACGCTGACCGCGCGGTCCTTCGCGCAGGCGCTCGGGCTGGACTTCCGCCGGCTCCAGTTCACCCCCGACCTGCTGCCGGCCGACGTGACGGGCTCGTTCCTGTACGACCAGCGCAGCGGCGACTTCGCGTTCCGGGCCGGGCCGGTCTTCACCAACCTGCTCCTCGCCGACGAGATCAACCGGACCCCGCCGAAGACCCAGTCGGCCCTGCTGGAGGCGATGCAGGAGAAGCAGGTCTCGGTGGAGGGCGTGACGTACAAGCTGGACGAGCCGTTCCACGTGCTGGCCACCGCCAACCCCATCGAGTACGAGGGCACCTATCCGCTGCCGGAGGCGCAGCTCGACCGGTTCCTGCTCCGCGTCTCCTTCGGCTATCCCGAGGCCGAGGAGGAGTGGGAGGTGCTGCGCCGGCGGATGGCCCGCCGCCGCGAGGAGGCGGACATCAAACCGGTGGTCGACGCCGAGACCCTGCGCGCCATGCAGGCCGCGCTGGAGGACGTGGTCGTGGAGGACTCCATCGGCCGCTACATCGTCGCGCTGACCGCCGCCACCCGCGAGCACCCGTCGGTGCTGGTGGGCGCCTCGCCGCGCGGCTCGCTGGCGCTGCTGCTGCTGTCCCGCGTACGGGCCGTCATGGCCGGCCGCGACTACGTGGTGCCGGAGGACGTCAAGGAGGTCGCGGCGCCCGCCCTGGCGCACCGGATCACGCTGCGCCCGGAGATGTGGCTGCGCCGCGTCGACCCGTCCTTCGTGGTCGGCGAGGTGCTGGAGGCCACCCCGGCCCCCGCCAGCGGCGCGCTGCCCAGCTACGCCGCCGGCCCCGGGCACTGATGGTCGCGCCCGCCGTGTCGCCCCGGGTCGAGTCGTCGCCGCAGGGGCCGGAGCCCGCGGCCGGCTGGGCGCCCACCTGGGCGCTGGGCCGGGCGGTCCTGCTGACCGGGCTGCTGCTGATCGCGGGGGTGCTCCTCGGCCGGGTCGACCTGGTCGTGCTGGCCGCCCCGTTCGCGATCGGCACCGCGTACGCGCTGCGCCGCCGGCCGACCGCCCTGCCGCAGGTCTGGATCTCCGCCGACGAGGGCCACCTGGTCGAGGGCGGCGAGCTGACCGGCACGGTCACCGTCGGCAACCCCGACCTGCTCGACTACGACGTGGCGGTCATCCGCAGCCGGGTCTCGCCGTGGCTGCGCATCGAGCGGGCGACGATCGCCGGGGCGACCGCGGCGACCGCGGCGTCCGGGGCGGGTTCGGCGGCCGTCCCGTCCGTCGCCGAGCGGCCCTTCGTGACGGCCGTCCCGACGGCCGCGGCCGTGGACCTGGAGCTGACCGGCAGGGCGCTGCGCTGGGGCCGGCACCCCGTCGGCCCGGCGGGCGCACGGGTGGCCGCCGCGCAGGGGCTGCTGGTCTCCCGCGCCGTGATCGCCGAGCCGGCCCGGCTGCGGGTCTACCCGAAGACCGAGCCGTTCGACGCCGTCGAGGCGATGCCCCGGGCCGCCGGCCTGGTCGGCGCGCACCACTCGCGCCGGCCGGGCGAGGGCGGCGAGCTGGCCGGCGTACGGGTCTTCGCGCCGGGGGACCGGCTGCGCCGCATCGACTGGCGGGTCTCGCTGCGCGCCCGGCAACTGCACGTGGCGGCCACCCTGTCCGACCGCGACGCCGAGGTGGTGGTGCTGCTCGACGTGCTCGCCGAGGCGGGCCGCTCGGGGGGCGTCTCCGGTGCCGCCTCCGTGCTGGACACCACCGTCCGGGCCGCCGCCGCGATCGCCGAGCACTACCTGCACCGCGGCGACCGGGTATCGATGCTCGAGTACGGCCCGGCCGCGCGCCGGCTGCGCCCGGCCACCGGCCGCCGGCAGTACCTCACCGTCCTGGAGTGGCTGCTGGAGGTGCGGGCGGAGTCCTCCCCGCACGAGCCGTACGACCAGGTGTTCGGGCCGCAGCTGCTCTCGGCGGACGCGCTGGTGGTGGTGCTCACCCCGCTGCTCGACGAGCGGTCGGCGCAGATGCTCGCCCGGCTGGCCCGCTCCGGGCGGTTCGTGGTCGCGGTGGACACCCTGCCGGCGGACCTCGCCCCGCCGAAGGACCGGGGCTGGGCCGAGGTGGCGTACCGGCTGTGGCGGCTGGACCGGGACACGATGATCGGGCAGCTGCGGGAGCACGGCGTGCCGGTGGTGCGCTGGGCCGGCGCGGGCAGCCTCGACGAGGTGCTGCGGGACGTGGCCCGCCTGGCGACCGCCCCGAGAGTGAACAACCGGTGAGCGCGAGGAACGCAGCGCAGCGGAGTCCCGCAGTCGCGAACGAAGGGCGGCACCGGTGAGCGCGAGGAACGCAGCGCAGCGGAGTCCCGCGGTCGCGAACGGAGGCTGGCCTCGATGAACGCCGTCACCGAGCGGGTCCGGGCGCTGCGCCACGCCGCCACCCGGATCAGCCTGACGCCGCTGCTGGTGCGCGCCGGCATCTTCCTCACCGTGCTGGTCGGCCTCGTGCTGGCGTACCCGTCGGAGGTGCTCCTCGGGCGGCCGCTGCTCGCCCTCCTGGCGGTGGCGGTGCTGCCGGCGGTCGGGCCGCGCCGGGTCTGGCCGACCTTCGCGGCGCTGGTCACGGTCGGCGGCTGGCTGGTCGCCACCGACGGGTACGGCCGGCCGATCGCCCTCTGGCGGCTGCTCGCCGTGGCGGCGGTGCTCTACCTCACGCACACCCTCTGCGCGCTGGCCGCCGTGCTGCCGTACGACGCGGTGGTCGACCCCGACCTGATCGTGCGGTGGCTGGCCCGGGCGGGCGCGGTGCTGCTGGCCACCTTCGTGCTCGGTGTGCTGTTGGTCGAGGTCGGCGGGCTCGCCGGTGACGCCGGACACCAGGCGGCGACGGTGGTCGGGCTGGCGGTGGCGGTGGCGGTGGCGGCGTTGCTGGGGTGGCTGCTGCGCCGCAGGTGACAGCCCCTTTCGGGTGAAGTCGTGCAGGTCACAGGGGTTGTGCTCCGTCACAGAGAAGGGGCGCGAGCGGGATTAGCCGGGCCGCGCGGGGAAAGATAGATGACGTGAACCCGAAGCGGATCCTTGTGGTGGGTGCCGGGCACGTCGGTCTCTACGCGGCCCTGCGCCTGTCGAAGAAGCTCAGCTCCCGAGAGGCCGAGGTCGTCGTGGTGGACCCTCAGCCCCACATGACCTACCAGCCGTTCCTGCCCGAGGCGGCGGCCGGCAACATCTCGCCCCGGCACTCCGTGGTGCCGCTGCGGCGGGAGTTGCGGCGGTGCAAGGTGGTGGCGGGCACGGTGACCCGGATCGACCACGCCCGCAAGACCGCCGTGGTGCAGCCCATCAGCGGCCCCACCCGGGAGATCCCGTACGACCACGTGGTCGTCGCCCCGGGTTCGGTGTCCCGGACGCTGCCGATCCCCGGCCTGCACGAGCACGGCATCGGCTTCAAGACCATCGGCGAGGCCATCTACCTGCGCAACCACGTGCTGGACCGGCTCGACGTGGCCGCCGCCACGCCGGACCCGGCCGTCCGGCGCTCCGCGCTGACGTTCACCTTCGTCGGCGGCGGGTACGCCGGCATCGAGGCGCTCGCCGAGATGGAGGACATGGCCCGGGACGCGCTGAAGTACTACCCGGAGCTCAAGCCGGAGGACATGCGCTGGGTGCTGGTCGAGGCGACCCAGCGGGTGCTGCCCGAGGTCGACCGGGACATGGGCGCCTACACGGTGCAGCAGCTGCTCAAGCGGAACATGGACATCCGGCTGGACACCCGCCTGGAGTCCTGCCTCGACGGGGTCGTGAAGCTCTCCGACGGCGACAGCTTCCGCTCCGACACCATCGTCTGGACGGCCGGCGTGAAGCCGTCGCCGATGCTGGACGCGACGGACTTCCCCCGCGACGAGCGGCGGCGGGTCACCTGCCTGCCGACCCTCCAGGTGGTCGACGGCGACCGGGTGGTCGAGGGCGCCTGGAGCGCCGGTGACTGCGCGGCCGTGCCGGACCTGACCAAGGAGCCCGGCAACTACTGCTCGCCGAGCGCCCAGCACGCGGTCCGCCAGGCCGCCCGGATGGCCGACAACATCGTCAACGTCGTGCGCGGCCGGGAGCCGGTGGAGTACAAGCACAAGCACGCTGGCAGCGTCGCCAGCCTCGGCCTGCACAAGGGCGTGGCCCAGGTGTACGGGATCAAGATGACCGGCTGGCCGGCGTGGTTCATGCACCGGACGTACCACATGAGCCGAATCCCGTCGTTCAACCGCAAGGTCCGGGTCGTGGTCGACTGGACGCTGGCGTTCGTCCTCAAGCGTGAGGTGGTCGCCCTCGGTCAGCTGCACGATCCGCGCGAGGAGTTCGCCGAGGCGTCCCAGCCGGTCGGCGCCGGCCGCGCCGCCTGACGGAGCACGCGAAGCCCTCTCCGCCTCCGGGTGGAGAGGGCTTTCGCATGTCCGGTCGTCGGCGCGCGGGGCTGCGGCCGCGCGACCCGGTGCGGGTCAGACGCGCCAGGTCCAGGCGTCGGCGATCCGGGTGGCGGGCCCGTAGAGCTGCTCCAGCGTGCCGCGCAGGCTGTCGGCGTGCGGCGTGTCGACGGCCAGCGCCACGCAGGAGGCGCCCCAGAACTCCGCGTCCTCCGCGGCCTGCCGGCGCTGTCCGTCGTCGACGACCGGTTGCCCGCCGCGCTTGGCGACCTCGGCGAGCAGGACCGAGGTGGGCTGCGAGTACGTGCCCATCGCCGCCGTGCCGTCGCGGCCGTACGGGCCGATGAAGAAGCCCTCCGGCATGCCGAACGCCGCGTCGGCGGCGGTCGCCCAGCGCATCGGCCAGGGCTGCTTGGGCGTGGCGAGCGGCACCGGCACCAGCACCCCGCCCGGCTCGACGCACTGGCGCCAGTGCCCGCCGGTGACGAACTCGGGCAGCGGCGGCCGCTCGGCGGTGGGCAGCGGGGTCGGCAGCAGCGGCAGCAGCGCCACGGCGACCCCGGCGGGCACCAGTCGGCGGGCCGGGCCGGCGCCGCGCAGCGCCCGGTCGACCGCCAGCACCAGCAGCGTGGCGACCAGCGGGAGCACCGCGAGGGCGAACCGCATCGGCAGCGCACCGTCCACCACGGGCAGCCCCGAGAGCAGGGCGTACGGGCCCGGCACGGCGGTGCGTTCGCCGTCGACGACCACCCGGGGGCCGAGCGACAGCGCCCCCGTCACCAGCGTCCCGACCACGCACGCGACGACCAGCGGGCGACGGCCCAGCCAGAGTGCGCAGGCGGCGGCGGCCAGCAGCAGGGGCAGCCCGAGGAAGGTGTTGTACTCGGCCGGCCCGGTGGTGAGCCGGGCGGCCCCGTCGCCGCCCGCGATCGACAGCGGCGAGATGGTCCACCAGCTGCGCAGGTCCGCCGAGAAGTAGTGCGGGCTGAACATGCCGTCCGCGACGCCCTGCGGGCCGGCGAACTGGAACCACAGCGGCCAGGCCAGCACGAGCAGGGCCAGCCCGGCGGCGAGCAGCATCCCGCCAGCGAAGCCGGGCAGGGCGCGGCGGGCCAGGTTCCGGTCCGCCACCGCGTAGGTGACCGCCATCACCAGCAGCGTGACCGCGCAGAGGAAGAGCACCTCCTCGCCGACGAAGACCTGCGCCGTGACCGCCGCCGCCAGGCCGACGGCCGAGCTGACCATCCGCCGGCGGTCCGGCCCGTCGGGGGTGCCCGCCGGGTCGGCGGCCCGCAGCAGGCGGACCACCAGCCAGACGATCACCGGAACCAGCCACTGCGCGGTCATGTGCAGGTGGCTGTTGGTCTGCGAGACCATCCCCGGGCCGAAGCCGCAGAGCGCCGCCCCGAGCGCGGCGGCGACCCGGCGGGCGCGCAGCACCCGGGTGAAGAGCAGGTACCAGGCGATGGCGGTGCCGGCCAGGTTCGCCACGGCCAGCAGGGCGAAGGTGAGCGGCGCGCCGAACAGCAGGGTCACCGGGGCGAGGAGCACCCCGAGCGCGATGACCGTGGTGTTGGTCATCAGGTTGACCCCGTCCGGCGCGTTGAGCCGCCGGGTGAGCAGGTCGAAGTCGCCGAGCAGCGCCCGGGAGTCGACGGCGAGGAACCACTCGTAGAGGGCCTGGTCCTCCGGGTTGAGCGCCAGCACCCGCGCCGCCGGGTCGGGCCAGAGCCCGTGGGTGAGCCAGCCGGCCACCGCCACGAAGAGCAGCGCGACGGTGACGTCCGTCCGGCGACGGCGGACGGCGGTCAGCAGGCGCGCCGGCCAGAGCCGGCGGGGCGGCCGGTCGGCGGCGAGGACAGCCTGGTCAGGAACGGCGTCGGGGGCCGTGGGGGCTGCGCTGCTCACGGTCTCGACCCTAGTGCGACCCGCCCGCCGGGGTACGCCGGGTCGCCGGCGACCCGCTACCGTGACACTGCACCACGCGTGTCGACCCGCGCGGTGTCACCCGCCCGGGTGGTGGAACGGCAGACACGGCCGCCTTAAAAGCGGCTGCCGCAAGGCGTGCGGGTTCGACCCCCGCCCCGGGCACCCGCACTCTCAGCTTCCGCTCAGCTTGGCGATCTCCACGGGACTGCCCTGGGCGTTTACTCTTGAGGGTGCACGTTCACGTGCAACGACCCCCTGAGGGAGGCCTGACAGTGAAGACTTCGAACCCGGTGCTCGCCCGGCTCGGCCAAGCGGCCGAGCGGGAGCGCTCCGCCGGGTACGCCCCGACCGGGCCGTACGGACAGCCCGGTTATCCGCAGCAGTACCCGACGCAGGCCGGCTACCCGGCGGCCCCGCCGACCGTCAACACCATGTCGATCGACGACGTGGTGGTCAAGACCGTCACGCTCCTCGGCATCCTCGGCGTCTCCGCCGCGGCCGCCTGGGTGCTGGTGCCCGACGCCCTGCTCGGCGCGGCCTGGATCGGCGCGGCGGTGGTCGGCCTGGTCCTCGGCCTGATCATCTCGTTCTCCCGGATGGCGAACCCGGCGTTGGTCGTCGCGTACGCCGTCGTCGAGGGCGTCTTCGTCGGCATGGTCAGCAAGTTCTTCAACTCGCTCTACGACGGCATCGTGGTCCAGGCGGTGACCGCCACGTTCGGTGTCTTCTTCGTGATGGCCATGCTCTACAAGGCGAAGGTCATCCGGGCGACCCCGAAGTTCGTCAAGGGCATGATCGCCGTGATGGCGGGTCTCTTCGCCGTCATGCTGATCAACCTCGTGTTCGCGCTCTTCGGCGTGAACACCGGCCTGCGCGACGGCAGCCCGCTGGCGATCGGGTTCAGCCTGGTCTGCATCGTCGTCGCCTCGCTGAGCTTCGTGCTCAGCTTCAAGGAGGTCGAGGACGGCGTCCGGATGGGTCTGCCCCAGCGCTACTCCTGGGTGGCCGCCTTCGGCATCCTGGTCAGCCTGGTCTGGCTCTACATCGAGATCCTGCGCCTGCTGAGCTACTTCCAGGGCGACGACTGACCGTCGTCACCGTCCGACCGGCGCCCGCCCCCGCACCCGCGGGGGCGGG